>JACCTK010000304.1 GCA_013812465.1 Actinomycetota bacterium | reverse complement strand
GTTCGGGCGCTGCACGGGGTGTTCCTGGAACGCAGCTAGTAGCAATCAGCAGGCTCCGCGCGCTCCGCGGCGAACCTTCCGCCATGGACTCGTCCAACCGGGCGGTGCAGGCGCTCGTCCTCGCCGGTGTATGGGCGCTCGTCGTGATCGCAGTCCGCTTCGGGCTCCATCTGATCTTCGCGCGATACGAGCGCAGGCTCGCCGCGAGGGATCCCATGGATGCGGCGCGACGGCGGACGACCTTCAGCTTCCTTCTCCGGGTCGTGGTCGCCGTCGTGGTGCTCGTCGGCCTCTGGAGCGTTCTCTCGGTCTTCCCGACGACGCAGGAGGCGGCGAGCGCTTTTCTGGCGTCGAGCGCGGTGCTCGCAATCGTCGCGGGGGTAGCGCTCTCGACTCCGCTTGGAAACCTCGGCTCGGGTGTGCTTCTCGCATTCACTCAGCCTGTCCGCCTCGGGGATCGGATCTCGATCGGCGAGTTCACGGGTGTCGTCGAGCAGATCTCACTGAGCTACACCGCGCTCGCGGCGGACGACGGGACGTACGTCTACGTGCCGAATCAGACGATGGTCAGCACGATGCTCGTCAACCGTTCGGTCGGGAGCCACAATCAGTCGAACCGCGGGTGACTGTCACCCGCTTCGGCGTGACCGCTAGACGCAGTCCTTGAGGCCCTGAGCCTCCGGAAGACATTCGAGCTTCTTCAGCGTGTTGTTCTCGATCTGGCGAATGCGCTCGCGAGTGACGCCGAACGCGCGGCCCACCTCCTCGAGCGTGCAGGGCTGGGAGCCGTCCAAGCCGTAGCGGAGCTCGATGACGCGACGCTCGCGGTCGGGCAACGCCGACAGGGCGACCTCCACGTCCCCGCGCCGGAGTGACAGAGACGCCGTGTCGAAGGGCGACTCGGCCGACTCGTCGGGCACGAAGTCGCCGAGCGAGGCGTCATCGTCCTCGCCGACGGGCTTCTCGAGTGAGATCGGAAGCTGGGACATCCGTAGGATCTCGCGAACCTCGTCAGGGTGGATCTCGAGCTCCTCCGCGATCTCCTCGGGCTCCGGCTCGCGGCCGAGGCGCTGGACGAGCTGGCGCTCGATGTGCACGACCTTGTTCAGCTTCTCGACCATATGCACGGGGATGCGGATGGTGCGCGCCTTGTCGGCGATCGCCCTGGTCACGGCCTGGCGGATCCACCAGGTCGCGTACGTCGAGAACTTGAAGCCCTTGCGGTAGTCGAACTTCTCCACCGCGCGGATGAGCCCGAGCGAGCCTTCCTGGATCAGGTCGAGGAACGAGAGGCCGCGCCCCAGGTACCCCTTCGCGATCGAGACGACGAGCCTCAAGTTGGCCTCGGTCATGTGCTGCTTGGCGCTCATGTCGCCCCGCTCGATGCGCTTCGCGAGCGACACCTCCTGATCGGCGGTGAGGAGCGGCACCTTGCCGATCTCGCGCAGGTACAGACGGAGCGAGTCGAGCGACGGCTCGACCGAGAGGTCGAGCTTGGGCGTCAGCTTCTCGTCTTCCGGCGGAGGCTCGTCCTGCGGGAGGGTCTTGTGCTCGACGCCCTCGACGAGCTCGACCGAGTGGTCGATCAGGTACGTGTAGAAGTCCTCGACCTGCTCCTTCGAGAGCTCGACCTCCTCGAGCCCGTTGACGATCTCGTCGTACGTGAGGAAGCCCTTTTCGAGCCCCTGCTCGATGAGGCGATGAAGCTCCTCGATCTCGGGAAGAGCAATGTCGACGGACAGCATGGGTTGGGGACTCCTCTCGCCTCGAACGAATTGACCGAACTGCCCTATCTCTCGAACCGGCCCTGCTCGCCGCTCCGGCTCTGCCACCAGGGGCCGCATCCTAGTCCGACTTCGCAAATTCGCAAAGGTCCGATCTCCGCGTCGGCTTCAGACCGCGCGCAGCTCGCCGACGATCTCGCCGCGCGAGCTCTCGATCGGCGCCGTTCCAAGCTCGCCTGTCTCGATCCCGAGCCGAGCGAGAAACGCGGCGAGCGCGCTTCGCAGAGCCCGCTGGCTGCCGTCCTCGACCTTGAGCGCAACGCCGATCCCGTCTGCGGAAACGGCGCAGAGCAGTCCCTCGGCGCCGCCTTTCGCAACCCAACCTGGCTGGGTCTGCATGAGCACGGTGTCTGCTGCGCCTGGACCGCGGATGAGCTCGGGGTGCGCGCGCATCGCCGCCCTCGCGCGCGCTCCGCCGTCGAGCTCGGCGAGCCGGGAGAAAGCATGCGCCATGCGCTCGAGCGAGAGGGCGAAGGTGGGGATGCCGCAGCCGTCGACGCCGACGGGGATCCCTCGAGGATCGACCTCGGCAGCGGCCGCCACCTCCTCGAGCATGACCTGCTGGCATGAATGCTCGAGCAGCCGGTAGCCCTCGAGCGGCCATCCCCGAGCCCGGCAGAGAGCGAGCATCCCCGCATGCTTTCCGGAGCAGTTGTGCTCGATCCGCGTCGGCCCGGCGTCGGCTCCACGAGTCCCGCACTCGAGATCGTCTTCGTCGGCCGGAGCCTTAGCGAGCAGCCTGCACACTGCCTCGAGCTGCTCGGGACGGGCGAGATGCGAGGCGCAGGCGATCGCCACGTCCACATCCTCGAGGTCGGATCTCGCACGCAGGAGCGGAAGCGCCTGGATCGGCTTCGCCGAGCTTCGGAAGTGCGTGACGAGCTCCGGGTCCCCTGCCGACGCAACGACGCCCTCACCCGAAACGGCGACCGCGTGCACGCGATGACGCGCTTCGACGACGTCGCTGCGGGTTGCCTCGACGACGATCGGCTCCATGGCGTGAGCGTAATCTTTGCGAACGGTCGGCGAATGCCGTATGTTTCGCGATCATCGACCGTGCTCCTGATTACGATCTCGAAGACGTGCTCGTCGTCGACGAGCCGCAGCAGTTGCGCGCGCTCGCGGATCCTTTCCGCGGAAGGATCATCACGCTCCTGCGGGAACGCGCGGCAAGCACGACCGAGCTCGCCGGCGCTCTGGAGACACCGAAAGGAACGGTCGGACATCACCTGAAGGTGCTCGAGAGGGCAGGCCTCGTCCGGGTCGTGCGAACACGCAAGGTCCGGGCGCTGACCGAGATGTACTACGGCCGCGTCGCGCGGCTCTTCGTGCTCAAGACGGACGACTCGATGCCCGACGACCTCAGGCGGAACGCGATCGCGGCGACAATGCTGCGTCAGGCAGCGGACGAGCTGATCGCGGCGGGGCTCGACAAGGAGACCTCGGCGATCTTGCATGCGCGCCTGGCGCCGGCTGACGTCAAGCGCTTCCAGAAGCGGCTGGCTCGCCTGCTCGCTGACTTCGAGAACGCCGAGGATCCGAACGGCGAGATGCACGCCTTCGCATTCGCCCTCTTCGAGGCAACCACGATCCTGCCGCTCGCGGGCGACGATGACTAGCCTCTGGCCGCGCGGCGGCCTCTGGCGCCACCCGGACTTCCTCAAGCTGTGGTCGGCCGAGACGATCAGCCAGTTCGGGAGTCAGATCTCACAGCTCGCGCTTCCGCTCGTCGCGATTCTGATTCTCGACGCGTCCACGTTCGAGGTGGCTGCGCTCGGGGTTGTCGAGTTCCTGCCGTTCATCCTCTTCACGCTGCCGGCGGGAGTCTGGGTCGACCGGCTGCCGCGGCGCCCGATTCTCATCGCCGGCGACTTCGGACGAGCCGCGCTGCTCGTGTCGATTCCGATCGCCTACGTCGCCGACGTCCTGACCCTTTGGCAGCTCTTCGCCGTCGGCTTCCTCGTCGGCATCTGCACCGTTTTCTTCGACGTCGCTTACCAGTCCTACCTTCCGGCGCTCGTCGAGCGGAACCACATCATCGAGGGGAATTCGAAGTTCGAGATCAGCCGCTCCTCGGCGCAGATCTCCGGGCCTGGAATTGCCGGACTGCTAGTCCAGATCTTCACGGCGCCGTATGCGATCCTCGTCGACGCGATCAGCTTTCTCGGCTCCGGTCTCTTCGTCCTCGGGATCCGGAAGTACGAGGAACGGCTACCGGCAACGAACGTCGATCGCGAGAAGTCGAGCCTCTGGACCGAGTTGAAGGAGGGCCTTCGTTTCGTCCTCGGCAACCCCAACCTGCGGGCTCAGGCGGGCTCCACGGCGACGTCGAACTTCTTCTCCAACGTCGTGTTCGCGGTCTTCCTCGTCTTCATCGTGCGCGAGCTCGATCTCTCACCGGGGATTATCGGGATCGTCTTCTCCGCCGGGGGCGCGGGCTCACTTGTCGCCGCTTTCACCGCGAGGCGCCTCTGGAATCGCTTCGGCATCGGGCCGACGACGATCGCTGTAGGGATGCTGACGGGCCCGGCGAATCTGCTCCTGGCGTTCGCTCCCACCGGAAACGCAGCGGTGCCGTTTCTTGTCATCTCGTTGCTGACGACAGGCTTCGGGATCGCGACCTACAACATCATCCAAGTGAGCTACCGGCAGGCGATCTGCCCGCTGCGGCTCCAGGGGCGTATGAACTCGGTTATGCGCTTCGTCGTGTGGGGGACAATCCCCTTCGGAGCGCTCGCGGGCGGCGCGCTCGGCTCGTGGGTGGGGCTCCGCGAGACGATCGCGATCGGAGCGATCGGAGGTGGTCTGGCCTTCCTGTGGATCCTCTTCTCGCCGCAGCGGCATCTCCGCGAGATGCCCGAGCCGGTCGAGGACGAGCCCACGACAACGGAGCTCGGCGCCGGAATCCCCGGCGTGGGCGATCCGCTCTCAACCGCGGGCGGCGCCTGACATGCGTCTCTGGCCACGCGGCGGGCTCTGGCGCAACCCTGACTTCCTCAAGCTCTGGTCGGCCGAGACGATCAGCCAGTTCGGCTCGCAGGTCGACGATCTCGCGCTCGGCCTCGTCGCGATCGTCGTGCTGGACGCGAGCGCCTTCGAGGTAGCGGTCTACGGGACGGTCAACTTCCTCCCGTTCATCCTCTTCACGCTTCCGGCCGGCGTCTGGGTCGATCGCCTTCCGCGGCGTCCGATCCTCGTCGTCGGCGATCTCGGACGCTTCGTCTTGCTGGCGACGATTCCGATTGCCTACGTCGCGGACGTTCTGACGCTCTGGCAGCTGTATGCGGTCGCCTTCCTCGGAGGCACCTGCACCGTTTTCTTCGATGTCGCGTACCAGTCCTACCTCCCGTCGCTCGTGGACCGCCACCTCATCGGCGAAGGCAACTCCAAGCTAGAGGTCAGCCGCTCGTCCGCGCAGCTCGGCGGCCCGGGAATCGGTGGCGTGTTGGTGGAGCTGATTACCGCTCCGTACGCGGTGTTGGTGGACGCGTTCAGCTTCCTCGCCTCTGCGCTGTTCCTCCTCCGCATCCGCAAGACCGAGGAGCGCACACCGCCCGTGACCGATCCGGCAACAGGGAAGAGGCCGAGCCTCTGGACAGAGCTGAAGGAGGGTCTCCGCTTCGTGCTCGGGAATCCGAACCTTCGCGCACAGGCCGGCTGCACTGCGACCTCGAACCTCTTCTTCAGCGTCACCTTCTCGATCTTCCTCGTCTTCCTCGTGCGCGAGGTCGAGCTTTCGCCGGGAGTGATCGGCGTTCTCTTCTCGATCGGAAGCGTCGGCTCGCTCCTCGCCGCGTTCACGACGACGCGAATCACCAAGCGGTTCGGAATCGGGCCGACGACAATCGTCACCGCATTTCTGGGAGGACCCGCGATGCTCCTGATCGCGCTCGCTCCCCTGAGCTTCCCGATCCCGTTCATCGCGGCCGGAGGGATCGTCCTCGGCTTCGTGATCGTCGTCTACAACATCACGCAGGTCACCTACCGGCAGGCGATCTGCCCGCCGCGCCTGCAAGGCCGCATGAACTCCGTGATGCGGTTCATCGTGTGGGGGACGATTCCGATCGGAACGCTCGCCGGCGGCGCGCTCGGCTCCTGGGTCGGCCTTCGGGAGACGATGGTCGTGGGCGCGGTCGGCTCTGGGCTCTCGTTCCTCTGGATCCTGCTCTCGCCACAGCGACACCTGCGCGAGATGCCCGAGCCGATCGAGGAGGAGTCGAGGACGACGGAGGCGGGCGCGGCCCTCCCCGGCGTCGCCGACCCGCTCTCACCGGTCGACGACCCCGCCTGACATGCTGCTCTGGCCACGCGGTGGCCTCTGGCGACATCCGGACTTCCTGAGGCTCTGGTCGGCGCAGACGATCAGCCAATTGGGCTCGCAGGTGACGTTCCTCGCACTCCCGCTCGCGGCGATCCTCGTGCTGGATGCCAGCACGTTCGAGGTCGCCCTGGTCGGCTTCTTCCAGCTCGTCCCGTTTCTGCTCTTCGCGCTACCCGCCGGCGTCTGGGTCGATCGCCTGCCGCGGCGGCCGCTGTTGATCGTGGCCGACCTCGGTCGCGCGGTAGTTCTCCTGTCGCTGCCCGTCGCCTACTGGCTCGACGCTCTCGCGCTTCCGCATCTGTACGTCGCCGGGTTCCTTGCGGGCGCTTTAACGGTGTTCTTCGACATCGCGTACCTGGCGTACCTTCCTGTGCTCGTCGAGCGAAGCCAGCTCATGGACGGAAACGCGAAGCTCGAGACGACGAGATCGGCCGCGCAGGTCGGCGGGCCCGGACTCGCAGGCATTCTCGTCGGCGCGCTCACCGCGCCGGTCGCGATTCTCGCGGACGCGCTCAGCTATGCGGTCTCCGCGATCCTGCTCGGTCGCATCCGGCACCCAGAGCGACCCGTCCGGCGCGAGCCCGGGCCGAAGACGAGCATGCGGCGCGAACTTCGCGAGGGCCTCTCGTTCGTGTTCCGCCAGCCGTATCTGCGGATCCTGGTGCTCGCGACCGGCGGAGCGAACTTCTTCTGGAACATCGGCCGTGGCGTTCTCATCGTCTATCTCGTCCGCACGCTCGACCTGTCGCCGGCGGTGCTCGGTCTCATCCTGGCCGTGGGCGAGGTCGGGACGGTCGTAGGCGCCGTTCTCTCGGGCAGGCTCGCGCGCCGCTTCGGCGTCGGTCGCACCATCGTGTGGGCCGCGCTCCTCACCAACATCGGAATCCTGGCGGTGCCCCTCGCGCCGACGAGCCGACCCGAGCCGGTGCTGATGGTCGGCTTCCTGCTCGGCGGGCTCTTCGGAAACATCTTCAACGTCAACCAGCTGAGCCTGCGGCAGTCGATCACGCCCGAGCGGCTGCAGGGTCGCATGAACTCGGTCGTCCGCTTCATGTACTGGGGGCCGCAGCCCGTCGGGATGGTGATCGGCGGGGCGCTGGGCTCGTTTGTCGGCCTGAGGGAGACTCTCGTCTTCGCGGCCGGTGGATCAGTGCTGGCGATGGTGCCTCTGGTGCTGAATCCGATCCGCCGGCTCGACGCCATCCCCGAGCCACCCGAGGACCCGGTGCTCTCCCCACCCGCGCCCGGCGCAGCCGTCGACCTGGCCTGATGCGCATCTGGCCGTCAGGGGGGCTGTGGCGCCACCCCGACTTCCTCCGGCTCTGGTCGGCGCAGACCATCAGCCAGTTCGGCTCGCAGGTCTCCCAACTCGCGCTCCCGCTTGCAGCGATCCTCGTGCTCGACGCGAGCGCTTTCGAGGTGGCGCTGCTCGGCACGGTCGAGTTCCTTCCCTTTCTGCTCTTCGCCTTGCCTGCGGGCGTTTGGGTTGACCGGCTACCGCGGAAGCCGATCCTCGTCCTCGGCGACCTCGGCCGCGCTCTGGCGTTGGGCTCGATCCCGATCGCCTACGCCTTCGACGCGCTGACCATCTGGCAGCTCTATGCCGTCGGATTCCTCGTCGGCGTGTGCACGGTGTTCTTCGACGTCGCGTACCAGTCGTTCCTGCCCTCGCTGGTGGAGCGGGAGAGCCTCGTCGAGGGCAACTCGAAGCTGGAGATCAGCCGCTCGGGCGCGCAGCTCGCCGGACCAGGACTTGCGGGCGCGCTCATCGGAGCCATTACGGCCCCATACGCGATCCTCCTCGATGCGATCAGCTTTGTCGGATCGGCCGTCCTCGTCTTGCGGATCCAGCGACCCGAGGTCGTTCCGGAGCCGACTGCCAAGCCGAGCATGCGCCGCGAGCTGATGGAGGGCCTGCGCTACCTGCTCGGTCACCGCTTCTGGAGGCCGATCGCGATCACCGTGGCGGTGTCGAACTTCTTCAACACGCTCGCGTTCTCGATCTTCCTCGTATACGCGGTGAGGGACCTCGGGCTCTCCGCGCAGGCGATCGGCGTCGTGTTCGCCATCGGAAACCTCGGCTGGCTCGCAGGCGCGGTCGCCGCCGGCCGACTCGCGGGACGGCTCGGGATCGGCCGGACACTGGTCGGGTCCGCTGTCCTCTTCGGCCCGTCGCTCATGCTCGTGCCCGCCGCGCCCGAGTCGCAGCCGATTCCGTTTCTCGTCGCAGCGCTCATCCTCGGTACCTTCGGGGGCATCGTGTTCAACGTCACGGGCATCTCCTTTCAACAGGCGGTGACGCCCGACCGCATGCTCGGTCGCCTGAATGCGAGCCGACGGTTCATCGTCTGGGGCGTGATCCCGCTCGGCTCCCTCACCGGCGGCGTGCTCGCATCCCAGATGGGCCTACGCGAGACTCTCTGGATCGGAACGATCGCCGGCTCGTTCGCCTTCCTGCCCGTCCTGCTCTCGCCCGTCCGCTCGATCGGACGCATGGAGGACGCGATCCGCGAACATTCGCCCGTGGTCGATGCCTGAGCTGCCGGAAGTCGAAGCTTGGGTGCGCGAGCTCGCTCCGCTCGTGTCGGCACAGCCGATCGAACGCGCCGGTCCCGCACACGTCGCGACGCTGAAGACGATCGACCCGCCCTTGTCGACGCTCGAGGGCCGCCGTCTTGCGGGCGCCGAGCGGCGCGCGAAGAACCTGCTCTTCCCGACCGAGGATGGCGAGCTCGTTCTCCGCGTGCACCTGATGAGCGCCGGCCGAATTCGCTACCTGAAGCCTGGCGCGAAAGGGCCAAAGCGGCCGATGTTCCGGCTCGGGTTCTCAGGGGGCGGCGAGCTCATCCTCACCGAGGGAGGGAAGAAGAAGCGCGCGGGCGTCTGGTTGACGACGCCCGAGCAGCTCGAGGCCGACCTCGCCCACCTCGGCCCGGACGCCCTCGAGTTGGATGCGAGCGCGCTCGGCGAGATCCTCGGCCGCGAGCGCAGGCAGCTGCACCCGCTCCTCCGCGACCAGCGCGCGCTCGCGGGAATCGGCAGAGCGCACGCGAACGAGATCCTTCTGCGCGCGCGACTTTCGCCGTTCAAGACCTCGACCGAGCTCACGCCGGAAGAGACGGAGCGGCTCGCGTCAGCGATCCACGACGACGTCGGGCGTGCCTTGGAGATGCGCCTGCGAGGTAAGGGCGACAAGGACGTCTATGTCATCCACAACCGGCTCGGAAAACCCTGTCCGCAGTGCGGAGACCCGATCGCACGCGTCGACTTCGAGGAGCACACGATCTTCTACTGCCCGCACTGTCAGACCGGGGGGCGGCTGCTCAAGGATCGCCGGCTGTCGCGCTTGCTGAAATAGGCGTGTCCAAGGAGAACATGTGCCGCACATGCGCTAACATGTGGCGAGCATGGCGAAGATGATCCAAGTGAGGAACGTCTCCGACCGCCTCCATCGCGAGCTGGTTCGGCGAGCCCGATTACGTGGGATTTCGCTGACGAGATACATCGAGGAGATACTCGAACGCGAAGTCGCTACCCCACCCCGTGAAGAGGTCTTCGCCGCAGCGCGCGAACGTGAGCCGATCGACCTCGGAGTATCGGCCGCCGACTGGATTCGACGTGACAGAGAGGAGCGAGAACGGCATCTGGCCTCGTTGCTGACGCATCCGCGCTCGTCGAATACGCCGTAGGTTCGCGTCATGCACGCGCCGTCGGCACATGGCTCGAGGCGCCCGATGTCGCCGTTCACGTGCCCGCGATTTGTGACCTCGAGCTGACGAGCAGTCTCCGGTCGCTCGCTCTTGCGCAGGTCCTTCCTGCCGTGCGCGCCGATCAGGCGCTCGCCCTGTATCTCGCTCTTCCACTCGCACGCCACGATCATCGGGGACTCCTCGGCCGCGTTTGGGCTCTTCGCATGAACTTCACGCCCTACGACGCGGCATACGTCGCCCTGGCAGAAGCACTGCGCGCTCGTCTCTTGACGGTCGACGGTGGGCTTGCACGAGCCACGAGGCAACACACGGTGGTCGAGGTAGTCGGGTTCTGAAGGCATTGGTACGGTGATTAGAGGATGAACGACGTGACCAAGATCGACGAAGACCTGCAAGCCTCGCCGCCCGAGATCGCCCTCGCGCTTTCGCGGGCCGGCGTCACCGGGGTACAGAAGGCGGTCCGCATCCGCCGCGGGGATGCCGAGACCGTGATGGCCGCCACGATCGATTGCACCGTCGATCTCGCCGCTGACCAGAAGGGCGTCCACATGTCGCGCTTCCCCGAGCTCTTCGAGGGCGCGATCGATCTCGTCGTCGACGGTGAGGCGCTCCTCGTCGAGGTGCTCGCCGAGCAGATCGCGAGCCGAGTGGTGGAACGCCAGCATGCGCTTCGGGCGGAGGTGTGGATCCGCGCGCAGTGGCCGGTCCGCCGCCGAACGCCGGTGACGGGCTTGAAGACCCAGGAGATGGTCATGCTCTGCGGCATCGCCGCTGCGTCCGAGAGCGGTACGCGCCGGGTGGTCGGCGTCGAGGCACATGGGATCAACGCCTGCCCTTGTGCACAGGGCCTCGTCCGAAACCGTGCGAACGAGCGACTGCTCGAGGCGGGGTTCGACTCGGGTGACGTCGAGAAGATCCTCGAGCTCGTCCCGATCGCGACCCACAACCAGCGTGGCCGCGGAACGCTCTATGTGGGAACCGAGCACGACCTCGACGCCGAGAGCTTGATCGGCGTGGTCGAGCGCTCGATGAGCGCCCCGATCTACGACCTGCTCAAGCGCCCGGACGAGCTGTTCGTCGTCGAGCACGCGCATCTGCAGCCGCGCTTCGTCGAGGACTCCGTGCGTCACGCGCTGCGCGACGCGCTCGATGCCCTCCCCCAGCTCGACGATCCCGACTTTCTCCTCTCGAAGCAGGTCAACTTCGAGACGATCCACATCCACGACGTCGTCGCCGAGCGCTTTGGCACCGTCGGAGAGCTCCGCGGGGAGCTGGCATCGGGCGATCCGAGCCCGCGCCAGACCACGTTGGCCGACTGGCTGGCTCTTTAGCTACGCGCGCCGTGGGCGGCGCAGCTCGAAACGGTGCTCGGTGCCGCCGATGAGGCGCCGAATGTTGTGACGGTGGAGCAGGACGACCGCGGCGGACCCCGCGACTGCAAAGGCGATGACAGGCCAGGGGTAACCGATCGCGAAGACGAGAATGACGAGGGCAATCGCCGCGGCGATCGACGCCAAAGACGCATACCGTGTCAGCAGGAACACGATGAGCCAGACGCCGAAGCAGGCAAGGGCCGCGATCGGCGCCAGCGCGAGGAACGCCCCCGCCGCCGTCGCGACCATCTTGCCGCCTCGCTCGAAGCGGAGAAACACCGGGCGGGCGTGCCCGATCATCGCCGCAGCGCCGGCAAGGACGCCGATGAGCGCTCCGCCCGCCCAAATCCCGAGCAGACCGGCCGCGAGACCCTTCCCGACGTCGAGCAGCGCGACGGCGATCCCGAGCCGTCGCCCGTAGACGCGGAACACGTTCGACGCGCCCACGTTTCCGCTTCCCTGCTTGCGGATGTCCTCACCGCGAAAGATGCGCGGCAGCCAGTAGCCGAACGGCAGCGAGCCGAGCAGGTACCCGCCCACGACGGCG
>JACCTK010000382.1 GCA_013812465.1 Actinomycetota bacterium | reverse complement strand
GAACTGGTCGCGAACCATCGACTCGGAGAGGAGAACCTCCGGCTGCGGCGTGTCGTCGAAGACGATCCCGGCGAAGACCGCAGCCACGACGAACCCCGCGAAGACAGAGACGGCGGAGACGGTCTTGCGTATCCACGTAGGCACGAGCACCGCCGCGAGCAACGCGATGCCCGAGGCGCCGAGCAGCGCCAGCACCGGGGAGAGCGCGAGCCAGTCGACCTTCGGGGTGTCGATCACCTGAACCCCTCCGAGATCACGCGCGCGGGGCGATCGCCTGGAAACGAGCTCTGGCTGACGAGCGCCGGCCACACCGAGAGCGCGATCAGGCAGGCGACGAGGGGGAGCACGAGCGCGAGCTCTCCGAGCCTGAGGTCGAGCGCTTCGTCGCGCACCGCGCTGCCAGGACGAACGTGCAACACCGCCGAGATGAGCCGCAGCACGTACATCGCGGCCAGCACGATCCCGAGCGCGACGATCGCCGCATAGCCCCATCCGTTCTCGTATACGCCGGCCATGATCAGGAACTCCCCCGCGAACGTGACCGAGCCCGGAACTGCGAGCGCGACCATCCCGGCGACGAGGAGCACCGTCGCGAGCACCGGCCGTCCACGGGCCATGCCGCCGAGCACGTCCAGGTCCCCAGTCCCGCAGCGGCGCTCGACCATGCCCACCAGCAGAAACATCGCGGCGGAGATGAGCGCGTGGGCGACCGACAGGAGCACGGCGCCGTCGAGACCGAGGTCGTTGAGCGCGAAGAGCCCGAGCGTGATCAGCCCCATCTGCGCCAGCGACGAGTACGCGACGATCCCGCGCAGATCTGGCGCCCGGAACGCGAGCAGCGAGCCGTACACGAGCCCTGCTCCTGCAAGAACGAGAATCGCTCCGGTGAAGTCGTCCACGGGCTCCGGGAACTTCGCGAGAACGATGACCAGGAACCCGTACACCGCGGTCTTGGAGACGATCGCCGAGAGAACCGCCGCGATCTCGGGAGGCGACTCGCGATAGGTGAGCGCCAGCCAGCCGTGAAACGGAAAAAGCGGCGCCTTCACCGCGAACGCGACCGCGAAGCCGAGGAAAATCCAGGTGTTGTCGCTCGTCCCCGACTCGAGCAGGCTGAACGTGTCCTGGGTCACGCCGAAGGCGACGACCGACGCCAGCATCAGCAGCGAGCCCGCCATGGTGTAGACGACGAACGTCAGCGTCGCAGCCTGACGGCGTGCGCCGCCCCAGACGCCGACTAGCACGTACAGCGGGATCAGCATCGCCTCGAAAGAGACGTAGAAGAGGAGCAGATCCTGCGCCGCGAAGGTCGCGACGACCGCGCCGGTCAGGAAGAGCATCAGCGCGTGGTAGGCGCGGGGTCGGTCGCGGCCGACCCAGAGCGCGTAGCCGATCGCGGCGGCGGAGACGATCACAGTGACGCCTGTGAGCCAGAGCGAGAAGCCGTAGAACCCGACCGAGTAGGAGATCCCCAGGCTCTCGACCCACTCCTCCGTCGTTCCGAGCTGGAGGCTGCCTTCGTCGAAGTCGAAGCTGGTGGCGGCGACGATCCAGAGCCCCACCTCCATCAACGCGGCGAGGAACGCCAGGCCGGCGGTCAGCTCCCGCGGCAGCGGCAGCAGCGCGATGACGAGCGCGGCGACGACGGGAAGCAGGATGAGCGCGGTGACGAGCATCAGTGGTTTCTCCGGGAAGTCCGGTGCTGCTTGGTCGAGCGAAAACCAAGCAGCGCTAGGACGCAGGGAGCCTCGATATCAGTAGATATCGAGGCGACTGAGGACGACGCGATGCGAAGCGTTTGCAGCCGGCCAAGCGGTGCCGTACTTCCCGGAGAGACCACTAGCGCACCGCCACGAAGACCACGATGAGAACACAGACCGAGAATGCGATCGCGAGCGCATATGTGCGCAGGAGCCCGCTCTGCACGCGCGCGAGGCCGCCGCTCGCGAAGATCGTGCCGGAGCCGATCTCATCGAGCGAACCCTCGATGACAGGCTCCTCGACTCGGCGGCGGAGCGCGTTCGCCAGCGCCGCTCCGGGCCGGTAGAAGAGCGCGTCGTAGAGCTCGTCGAAGTACAGCTTGTGCTCGAAAACGCGCCACGCGCTCGGCATGGTCACGAGTTGGCGTTCCAGCTGAAACGCTCGTCGCGCGAGGAGGATTCCCAGGATGCCGAGCGCGACCGAGATCGCGCTCGTCAGGTAGTCCTGCCCTGTTGTCGCCTCGACGAGCGGCTCGCCCGTCTCCTCGATCCAGTGCGTGAACGGGTGCCAGACACCCGGGATGGAGAGCAGGCCGCCGATCGCCGAGAGCACCGCGAGGACGCCCACCGGCACGAGCATCGACATTGGCCCCTCCCCATGCTGCGCGTGGTGACTGTCACCCGTCTGTTGGGTGACTGTCACCCGCTTTCCGTGGAACACCGCAAAATAGAGCCGGAACGAGTACGCGCCCGTGAGCAGCACGCCAAGGAGTCCCGCCACGAAGAGCGTCCAGCCGAGCGCGTCACCGCGTGCGAGCGCCGAGGCGACGATCGCGTCCTTCGACCAGAACCCCGCGAAGGGCGGCAGGCCGACGAGCGCGACGGTGCCGATCAGGAACGCGACGTGCGTCCGCGGAAGCGCCGTCTTCAGCCCGCCCATCCGGCGGATGTCCTGCTCGTCGCTCAGATGATGGATGACGACTCCCGCGGCCAGAAAGAGCAGCGCCTTGAAGAAGGCGTGCGTCATCAGGTGGAAGATCGCGAAGCCGTAGGCCCCGATCCCGGCGCCGAGGAACATGTAGCCGATCTGAGACATGGTCGAGTAAGCGATGACCCGCTTGATGTCCCATTGGACGAGTGCGACCAGGCCCGCGACGAGCAAGGTCACCGCGCCGAGGATCGCCGCGAGGCTCTGGATGTCGGGCGCGGCCTCGAAGATCGGGTGCGCCCGCACGAGCAGGTAGACGCCGGCGGTCACCATCGTTGCCGCGTGGATCAGCGCCGAGACCGGGGTCGGGCCCTCCATCGCATCCGGGAGCCAGGTGTGGAGGGGGAT
The DNA here is from genome assembly GCA_013812465.1 of Actinomycetota bacterium. The sequence continues at coordinate 9,121 of JACCTK010000382.1, read as the reverse complement.
CTGGGCGGACTTCGCCACCGCGCCGCCGAGCAGGCCGAGGGCGACGAGGTTCACCGTGGTCTCCGAGAGACCGTCGACGTCTGCAAAGACGCTGGTGAACTCAAGCGTCCCCGTGCTCCAGATCAGCAAGACGATCGCCAACGCGAAGGTCGCGTCGCCGATCGCGTTCATGACGAACGCCTTCTTCGCGGCCGCCACTGCTTCCGGCCGCTTGTGCCAGAACCCGATCAGGAGGTAGGACGCAAGCCCGACCAGCCCCCAGCCGACGAGCAGGAGCAGGAAGTTGCCCGCCTGCACGAGCAGGAGCATCGAGAAGACGAAGAGCGACATGTAGGCGAAGAACCGGCGCTCCTCGTCGTCGCCGGCCATGTAGCCCATCGAGTACCAGACGATCAGACCGCCGACCCCGGAGACGACGAGCATCATCACGGCCGAGAGCGGATCGACCAGGATCTCCATACCGACCTGGAAGTCGCCGGCGGCGAGCCACGTGTACGCCGTCGAGAGCTGCTCGCGATCGTGCGCGTCTCGTGACCAGAGGCCAAAGAAGGCGATAAGCGCGCCTGCGAAGGCGAGGAACGTCGTTAGGGTGGAGACGTAGCCCGCGGCGCGGCGGGAGATCCACGGTCCGAGAAGCGTGATGGCCAAGGCGCCGCCGAGCGGCGCGAGCAGGCAGATCCAGGCGCCGGCGACCAAGCTATCCCCGGAGCACGCTTGCCTGGTCGACGTCGAGGGCCATGTCCCGCCGGGCCATGGCCACGATCAGCCCGAGGCCGATAGCGACCTCCGCGGCCGCTACGGCCATCACCGCGAGCGCGAAGATCTGGCCGTCGAGATCGCCGTGCTCGCGAGCGAATGCGATCAGCGCGAGGTTCGCTCCGTTCAGCATGATCTCGAGCGACAGCAGCACGATCAGCGGGCTCCGCCTCAGCATCACGCCGAGCGATCCGATGCCGAACAGCGCCGCGGCGACGATCAGGTACCAGCCGACGCCTGGCCCAGACATCAGGGGCGACCTTTCTCGTGGGTGGTCCCCAGCACGACCCCGCCAATCGCGGCCACGAGCAGCACGATCGAGGTGATCTCGAACGCGAGCAGGTGGTCGGTCAGGAAGAGCTCGCCGATCGCGGCCGGGCTTCCGAACGAGTCGGAGACCTGCGCGGGATCCTTCAACTCATCTCCCCAGGCGAGCCCGAGCACGACCACGACCTCGACGAGGAGCGCGACCGCGGCGACGACCGCGGCCGTCTGCATGACCGGCGATCCGCCCGCCCAGGGAGCGTCGGCGCGCCCGCCGAGGTAGGCGATGACGAAGACGAACATGACCATCACCGCGCCCGCGTACACGAGTACCTGCGCGGCGGCCAGGAACTCCGCCGCGAGCAGCAGGTACAGCACGGCGAGCGAGGCCAGGTTCCCGATCAGGGCGAGCGCGGAGTAGAACGGGTTCGTCATGCTGACGACCGCGATCCCGCTTCCCAGGCACGCGCCGGCCGCCAGAAACCAGACGATCCACACGAGGACGTTTCCTACCACTACCTTCGCCCGCAGAGCGGAATCCGCTCGCGCGAATTCCGCTCGCTCGAGATCCCTAAAGGCGTCCGCTTCGCGGCCGCGGTGTCGGTGGTGATCTGGAACAAGCTCAGGACCTCGTCTTGTAAGACGGCTCAGGCGTGTCGTAGCGCGACGCGTCGGCGACCGGCACGCGCTTGATCGGCTCCGCCAGGAGCATGTCCTTGGTGTAGATGAGGTCGTCGCGCGAGTACTCCGCGATCTCGAACTCGTTCCCGAGCGTGATCGCGTCGAATGGGCATGCGAGCTCGCAGTAGCCGCAGAAGATGCAGCGGCTCATGTTGATCTCGTAAATCCGCGCGTAGCGCTCGCCCGCGGAGATCCTGTTTCCGGGCGCGTTTTCCTCGGCGACGACTCGGATGCAGTCCGCGGGACAAGCGGCGGCACAGAGCGAGCAGCCGACGCACTTCTCGAGCCCGTTCTCGTGCTTCCAGAGCCGGTGCCGCCCGCGGAAGCGCGGGTAGACCGGCCGCTTGTATTCGGGGTACTGCTGCGTGATCGGCCGCCGGAAGATCTGCCGGAAGGTGACGGCGAAGCCCTTCAGCGAGTCGAGCGGCTGCGGCATCAGAGCCACACCACCAAGACCGCGGTCACGATCGCGTTCAGCGTCGCGATGGGCAAAAGCACCTTCCAGCCGAAGCGCATCAGCTGGTCGTAGCGCAGGCGCGGCAGCGTCGTCCGCATCCAGATGAAGACGTAGAGCAGGATCAGGAGCTTGAGGAGGAACCAGAGCGGCCCCAGCCAGCTCGGCCCGTCCCAGCCCGGCCCGTGCCAGCCGCCGAAGAAAAGCGTGATGCAGAGGCCGGAGAGCGTGATCAGGTTGATGTACTCGCTCATGGTGAAGAGGCCGAAGCGCATGCCGCCGTACTCGGTGTGGTAGCCGGCGACGAGCTCCTGCTCGGCTTCCGGAAGGTCGAAGGGCGCGCGGGCGGTCTCGGCAGTGCCGGCGAAGAGGAAGACGACGAGCCCCACGAACTGGGGCACGGCGTACCAGACCGGGCCTTCCTGAGCTGCGACGATCTCGGTCAGCGAGAGCGATCCGGCCATGAGCACGACGCCGAGCACGGAAAGAGCGAGCGCGACCTCGTAGGAGACGAGCTGCGCACAGGTGCGCATCGAGCCGAGGAGCGCGTACTTCGAGTCCGACGCCCAGCCGCCGATGATGAAGCCGTACACGCCGACCGAGCCGATCGCGAAGACCAGGATCAGCGCGATATCGACATCGGCGACCTGGCCCGGGATGTAGATCCCCGCGATCTCCCACCCCGGGCCGAAGGGGATGACGGAGAAGGTGGTCAGGGCGGTGAACGCCGCGAGAAACGGCGCGAACAGATAGAGGCGATCGATGGCCGCGGTGGGATAGAAGCTCTCCTTGTGCAGGAGCTTCACGAGGTCGGCGATCGGCTGCAGGAGCCCGTACGGGCCAGCCCGGTTCGGGCCGTAGCGGAGCTGCATCCGCCCCATCACCTTGCGCTCGGCGAGGGTCAGGTACGCGAACGTCGCCATCACGAGGTTGATCACGATCGCCGACTGGATCAGGCTCACGTACCACTGGACCTTCATTGCTTCACCACCTCGACTGTCGCGTGCAGGTCGGCGGCGTGCTCCTCTGCGACGCGAGCGATCCCTTCGATCAGGCGTCGGTTGACGCGCGCGTGGAGTTCGACCGAGGCTCCATTGGAGCGCACGTGCACCACATCCCCGGACGAGATCCCACGCTGCCTGGCGTCGAGAGCGGAGATCTCGACCTCCCGCTCGGGGCGCTCGAACTCGAGCTCGCGCACGCGCTCGACCGCGGGGCCGGAGAGGAGCGCGCGGTAGCGCTGGAGCCGGAGCCCGCCGGTCGCTTGCTCGGGTGCCCCCCCGGTCTCGGCGGCGGGTGTGGGGGCTTCATATGCCGTGCGAGTGGGAAGCGAGGCGTGAAGGCCGATCTCGTCCAGGGACAGATCCTGAAAGAGATGTTCCGACAGCTCGGCGAAGACGGCCGATGCGTAAGGCGAGATCGCGACGTCGAAGCGCGCGGCGAGCTTCGAGATCCATGCGAGCTCGTCCGGGCATGGCGGCGAGACAGCTCGGCGCAGCCGCTGCAGCCGACCTTCGAGATTCATCGTCGTGCCTTCCCGCTCCAGCGCCCCGGTCGCGGGCAGGATCAGGTCTGCCCAGCCTCCGGCCAGCTCGTGGAACATCGTCACCACGATCACTCGGCTCGCCTGCTCGGCCAGCGCCCGAACGCCCGGATCTGCCGCAGCGTCCTCGCCCGAGACCACGAGCACGCCGATCGTCTCCGGCTTGGTCTCGTCGGCATCTGCGGAGGCCGACCAGGCGGCGGCGACCGCGCGGCCGTTCGGAGTCACAGGAAGGTGGAACGCGCCGCAGCCGGGCTTGTCGTCGAAGCCGAGCTCGTGCGCGAGCTCGGCGATACGGGCGCCACCCCCACCGCCCGGTCCGGACCAGACGAGCACGGCCCGGTCCGCGTCGCGCAAGCGCTGACCGAGCTCGTTGCCTGCCTCCGAGAGCTCGCGACAGAACCCCGCCGAGCCACCCGGCGCCACCTGCACGGTTCCCGAGGGCGAGCCGACGACGATCTCGGCTCCGCGACGCCTCGCTTCCTTCAGCCAGAGATCGACGATCGGCGCGCGCTCGACCACCGGGTCGTCCCCGACGACCACGACGAGCTCGGCTTCCGCGATCGCGGACAACGGCAGGCGGAACGCCTCGAGCGCATTCGAGGTCGCCTCGGGCAGCACGGCGGAGTGCGCGCCGACACCCGCGCGCAGCAGCCGTCCCAGCGCGTATGCGATCTCGGTCGTCTCGGAGCCCGAGAGCGCGGTCACGATCCCGCCCTCCGCGTCGCGCAGCATCTCCTCCGCGGCGTCCAGCGCCTCGTCCCAGGAAACCTCCGTGAGCCCCTTCGATCCGCGCCGGAGCGGCGCCGTGATGCGGTCCCGCGCTTGCAGATGCGGGTACGTGAAGCGCCCCTTGTCGCAGAGCCAGCCCCGGTCGATCTCGGCGTGGTTACGCGACAGAATCCGCTTGACCTTGCCCTCGCGAATCGTCGCCGAGACATTGCAGCCGGTGGCGCACCCCGTGCAGACGGTGGGCACGTTCTGGATCTCCCAGGGACGCGCGTCGAAGCGGTACATGCTCGACGTGAGCGCGCCCACGGGGCAGAGCTCGATCACGTTTCCGGAGAAGACCGAGCGATAGGGCTCGTCCTCGAAGGTCGCGATCTCCGAGCGCGCGCCGCGGTTCCGCGCGATCAGGAGCCCGTCCTCGGCCACTTCCTCGGAGAAGCGCGTGCAGCGGTAGCAGAGGATGCAGCGCTCGCGATCGAGGGCGATCAGCGGCGAGACCGGAATCGGCTTGTCGAACGTCACCTTGGGGAAGGTCATACGCGTCGCGCCCGGCCCGTACCTGAAGGTGAGGTCTTGCAGCGGGCACTCGCCGCCCTTGTCGCAGACCGGGCAGTCGAGCGGGTGGTTGACGAGGATGAACTCGAGCGTGGACTCCTGCCCGTCGGCGGCCTTCTCGGAGGTCGCCGCAGTGCGCACCACCATCCCCTCCGTCGCCGTCAGCGTGCAACCGGCCTGCAACTTCGGAATCCCCTCGATCTCGACGAGACACATGCGACAGGCGCCGATCGGGGCGCCCAACCGCGGCTCGTAACAGAAGACGGGGATCTCGACCCCGGCCGCGAGCGCCGCCTCGACAAGCCCGGTGTTCGCAGGCACCTGGACGCCGCGGTCGTCGACGGTGATCGAAACGAGGCCGGAAGAGCTCACTCGCACATCCCCTTGTGACACTGTGTCACTTGGCGCTTCACGCGTGCGCCTGTTCGACTGGCAATGGGTGGGCGTGCTGGTCGATGGGAGCGAACGTGCCCTCGATCGAGCTCGCCCCGCCGAACGGGCATCCGTGCCCGTCGACGTGCGCCTCGAACTCGGCGCGGTACTTCCTGAGGTAGCTCGCCACCGGATACACCGCGAAGTCGCCGAGCGCGCACAGCGACTTCCCGAGCATCCGATCGCAGACCTGCTCCAGGAGATCGAGATCGGCCCGCTCGCCGCGCCCCTCTTCGATCGTCGTCAGCAGCTGAACGAGCCAGCGCGTTCCGACGCGGCAGGGAGTGCACTTCCCGCACGACTCGTGCATGTAGAACTGCTCCGCCCTGAGCGCGAGCTGCACCATGCAGCAGCGGTCGTCGACGGCGATGATCGCCGCCGAGCCGAAGAAGGATCCGGCCGCCTGGATCGAGTCGTAGTCCATCGGCGTGTCGATCTCGGCGGGCGTCAGCACCGGGACCGAGGAGCCTCCGGGGATCACGGCCTTGAGCTCGCGCCCGCCCGCGATGCCGCCGGCGACGTCGTAGATCAGCTCGCGCAGCGTCGTTCCGAGCGGGCGCTCGTAGTTCCCCGGCTGGGCGACGTTGCCGGAGAGCGAGAAGACAGCGGTTCCGGGCGCCGAGGGCACGCCGATCTTGGCGAACTCCGCCGCGCCGAGCTCGATGATCTTCGGCACGAGCGCGATCGTGGACACGTTGTTGATCTGGGTGGGCGCGCCGTAGAGCCCGTTCACGGGCGGGAACGGCGGCCTCGGGCGCGGCTGACCACGCTGGCCCTCGAGCGACTCGAGGAGCGCGGTCTCCTCGCCGCAGATGTAGGCGCCTGCTCCACGATGCAGGACGATGGTCACCCCGCCGAGCAGGCCGGCGATGCGCGCGTCCTCGAGCGCGTCGCGCATGACGTTGAACTCGTGCGCGTACTCGCCCCGGATATAGATGAACACGCTCGCAGAGCCGATCCCGTGTGCCGTGATCAGGCAGCCCTCGATCAGTCGATGCGGAGTCATCCGCAGCACGTCGCGGTCCTTGAAGGCGCCAGGCTCCGACTCGTCGGCGTTGATGACGAGATAGGTCGGCTTGCCCGTGTCCTTCGCGAGCAGCGATGCCTTCCGCCCCATGGGGAAGCCTGCCCCACCGCGCCCGCGCAGGGTCGCGGCGCTGATCTCGTCCATGACGGCCTGCGGCTCCAGCGCGCGAGCCCTGTCGAGCGCGACGTAGCCCCCGACCGCGCGGTACTCGTCGAGCCGCGTCAGGTCGTGCTCCTGGGTTCCCGCCGTGAGCAGCATGGGGCTATTCGCGTCCACGAAGCTCCTCGAGGAGACCGGGCACGTCCTCGGGACGCAGGGGCTCGTGGTAGACGTGATCGATCACCACGACAGGTGCTCGTCCGCACCCGCCAGCGCACTCGATCGCGCGCAGGGTCACCTCGCCGTCGTCGGTCGTCTCTCCCGGCCGAGCGCCGAGCTCGCTCGCGAACGCGTCGAGCACTGCTTGTGCGCCGGCGAGCGCGCAGGAGAGGTTGGTGCAGACCTCGACCATGTGCTTCCCCACGGGCTCGAGGTGGTACATGTCGTAGAAGGAAGCGATCGAGTGGCAGAACGCCGGCGTCACCTCGAGCGCGTCGGCGACCTCGCGCAGCGCCTCGGGCGGGAGCCAGCCATCGTGCTCGGCCTGGGCGAGCCGGAGCGCGTCCATCACCGCCGAGCGGCTCTGCGGATACTTGTGCCGCAGCTCCTGGATCTGCTCGTACATCATCGGTCCGCGTCACCCATGACGGGATCGAGCGAGCCGGCGATGGCGACGAGATCGGCGACAAGGCAGCCCTGCACCGTGGTCGCGGTCGCCTGCAGCGCGGCGAAGCTCGGCGCGCGGAACTTCACCCGCCAGGGTCGAGGCCCGCCGTCGGAGACGAGGTAGCAGCCGGACTCGCCGCGGGGAGACTCGATCGCGAGGTAGACCTCGCCCTCGGGGACGACATAGCCCTCGGTGACGATCTTGAAGTGGTGGATCAGCGACTCCATGGAGGTATGCAGCTCATGCCGTGGGGGGAGGACGACCTTGCGGTCGTCGGCGATCCAGGGCTCACCGTCCATGTCGTCGATCCGCGCGAGGCACTGCCGGACGATGCGCACCGACTCGCGCATCTCGTCCAGATGCACCTTGTAGCGGTCGTATACGTCCCCGTTCGGGTAAACCGGAACGTCGAACTCGACCTCGTCGTAGGAGAGGTACGGCATCGTCTTTCGGAGATCCCAGTTCACTCCCGAGGAGCGCAGCATCGGCCCGGACTGGGCAAGGGCGAGCGCGTCATCCGCGGAGAGGAGCCCGATTCCCTTCGTGCGCTCGAGCCAGATGGTGTTTTGGTCGAGGAGCGACTCGTACTCGTCGATCGACCTCAGCATCCGCGGCAGGAACTTGCGTGTCTCGGCCGTGAAGGCCGGCGGAAGGTCCTCGGCTAGGCCACCCACCTGGAAGTAACGGGTATGCATCCGCGTCCCGCCGGCCATCTCGAACAGGTCGAGGATCTCGTCGCGGTCGTCGAACGTGTACCAGAGCAGGGAGATCGCCCCCAGCTCGAGCGCGGAGGTCCCGAGCCAGATCAGGTGCGAGTGGATGCGGTTGAGCTCCGTGAGCGCCATCCGCGCCCAGGTCGCGCGGCGGGGAACGTCGATTCCGAGCAGCTTCTCGATCGCCAGCACGTACACGAGCTCGTTCGACTGGAAGGAGACATAGTCGACTCTCGGGGCATACGTGATCGACTTCCACCAGGTCTTCGACTCCATGTTCTTCTCGAAGCCCGTGTGCAGATAGCCGATCACCGCGCGGATGCCGGCGACCGTCTCCCCGTTGAGATCGACGATCAGCCTGAGGACGCCGTGCGTGGACGGGTGGTTCGGCCCGAAGTTGATGGTGAGGATGTCCTCGAGCGGGTACTTGCCGGGATCGACCTCGAGGATGGTCGGGACCGGGCTCGGGATCCGCGTGCCCTCGTAGATGCGGGTGGATGGAAGGACGGCCATCGCTCCGTCACTCCTCGTCCGAGAAGCGGACCGGCTCGCCGCCCAAGGGGTAGTCCTTGCGATGCGGGTGTCCCTCCCAGTCGTCGTCCATCAGGATGCGGACGAGATTCGGATGGCCCTCGAAGGGGATTCCCATCATGTCCCACGCCTCTCGCTCGAACCAGTCCGCGGCCGGCCAGACGGGAAGGACGCTCGCCACCGGCTCGCCGTCGTCGAGCCAGACTTGCACTCGGACGCGGGCTGGATCGTCGGCGACGCGGAGGAGGTGGTACGAGACCGAGAAGCGCTTCGGTTTCGGCTCGGGGAGGCGCGCGAGCCCCTGCGAGCCGGGGGTATTCAGATCGCGTCCGGCCGCGGTGCCGATATAGCCCGAGACGCCGACCTCTCCCCAGCCGAGGTAGTCAGTAGGCGTGATGTCGCCCAGGAAGTTGAAGCCGTGCTCGTCGCGCAAGTCGAGGCAGGCCTCCACGAGCCGGGCGGGATCGATGACGAGCGTCGTCTCACCGTACGTCTCGCGCGTCTCGATCACGCCCGGGACACCCGCGTAGGTCATGTCGACCACCCGTGGGTCACTCTGCCGTGTAGGGGAGAGGCTTGCCTCTCCCTCGTTCGTCGGCGGAACATCGAGGGCGAGGCAAGCCTCGCCCCTACGAAGAGGAGAATCACTCCGCCACTCCCCGGATCTCGT
>JACCTK010000274.1 GCA_013812465.1 Actinomycetota bacterium | reverse complement strand
TCTCGGCCTGCACCTTCTGCCCGTCCTTCGTCTCGATCACCTGCTCGGTGGGAATGACGACCCTGCGGAACGCGGGCGCCTGGTTCAGCGAGACGATCCGGTGCTCGAGGTTGGTCTTCACCTTGTTCTCGTGCCCGGAATAGGTGTTGATGACATACCAGAGAAACATGCGCAAGATCTCCTAGAGAAGGACTCGGTCGACGAGAGGACGGAACATCTGGTCGAGGCCCCACAGGTAGGCGCCGACGATCACGCAGGCGATGATCACGACGATAACCCCCTGGAACGTCTGCGCGCGATTCGGCCAGTCGACCTTCCGGAGCTCCGCGGCGGATTCACGGACGAACTGCCCGCGTGGCTGCTGCGCCTTTCGCCCGGTCTGCTGCTTGACGGGTTGCTGCGCAGGACGCACTTGCGTGGGGCGGCCCCGGCGTCCGGCCGCGGCGCCGTCGGCGGCGGCCCGCGCCGCGCGCCTCTGCTTTCGTGTCTCTCGCGCCACGTCTACCTCGTCTCGCGGTGCGCCGTGTGTGCCCCGCACCAGCGGCAGTACTTTCGGAACTCGACCCGGTCCGGGGAGTTCCGCTTCGACTTCTGGGTTTGGTAGTTCCGACGTTTGCAGTCGGTGCAAGCGAGCGTGATTGCGACTCGAACTCCGGTTGCCATTATCCGTTCTCGTTTACTCGGGGTGCGTCTCGGAAAGGTTGCGAGTAGCGGCGGCAGGACTCGAACCTGCGACACGCGGATTATGATTCCGCTGCTCTAACCAACTGAGCTACGCCGCCGCGCGGGCAAGAGTGTAGCAGCGCGCCACGGCGGGCTCGGGCTCTGACGCGAGTACCCTGGCGCGAATGGGAAGCTTGGACGATCTCGTCGACGGGGCTGCTCGCGAGCACGAGTTCTCGGGCGTCGTCCGCGTCGATCGAGGCGGCGAGATCGAGCTCGCGGCGGCATTCGGGCTGGCCAACCGTGCTGCTCGGATCCCGAACAGAATCGACACCGTGTTCGCGATCGCGAGCGGCGCGAAGGGTCTGACGGCTCTGGCGGTGGCAACCCTTCTCGAAGAAGGATCGCTCGAGCTGTCGACGACGGCGCGCTCGGTGCTCGGCGACGATCTCCCGTTGATCGAGGACGCGGTGACGGTAGAACACCTGCTGTCGCACCGCTCCGGAATCGGCGACTACTTCGACGAGGACGCAGGAGGGGCGATCACGGACTATGTGCTGCCGGTTCCTGTGCACGAGCTCGACTCGACCGAGAGCTACCTCGCGGTGCTGGACGGATACCCAGCCGCCTTCCCACCGGACGAGCGCTTCGCGTACTGCAACGGCGGCTACGTGGTTTTGGCGCTGATCGCCGAGCGCGCGAGTGGAGTGCCGTTTCACCAGCTCGTCCAACGACGAGTATGCGAACCCGCCGGCATGGTCGACTCGGCATTCCTGCGCTCGGACGAGCTGCCCGGCAACGCCGCGCTCGGGTATCTGTCGAACGACGAGCCGCGAACGAACGTCTTCCATCTGCCCGTGCTCGGCAGCGGGGACGGCGGCATCTACTCCACGGTCGCCGACATCGAGTCGTTCTGGGCGGCGCTCTTCGCGGGAAAGATCGTCTCGACGGGCCGGGTGTCCGAGCTGGTCCGGCCCCGGAGTGAGGCGCCGTCGGAGTCGATGCGCTACGGCCTGGGTTTTTGGCTGCACGGGTCGAGCAGCATCGTGATCCTGGAAGGGTATGACGCCGGCGTCTCGTTTCGCACCCTGCACGATCCGGAAAGCCATCGAACGTGCACGGTCATCTCGAACACCTCGGAAGGCGCCTGGCCAATGGCGCGGGCGCTGGAGGACTTCTTGGCGGAGTAGGTCACGCGGCCGCCGGCGACGCGAACGCCGACCGCAGCTCCCGCCTCGCCTGCACCTCGCGGGCGAGCGCAACTGCGGTTTCCGCGAAGACGTCGCCCCACGGCGCGTACTCGGCCGTGAACTCGACCGCGCCATTCAGCTCGACGACAACCCAGCCGCCGAATCCATCCGGCAGCAGGTCCACCCCGACCAGGGCGGCGCCGATCGACCGAGCCGCGGCGAGGGCGAGCGCGGCGGCCGCGCGAGGAGGATCGAGCACAGGTCGTCGCACGCCGCCGAGCGCGACATTCGTTCGCCACTCACCCTCCGGAGCGACGCGATACACGGCCCCGACGATCTTCCCGGCCGCGACCAGGATCCGCAGGTCGTACCCCTGCGGCGTGACGAGCTCCTGGACGATCGCGCCATGCCGGAGATACCAGCCATGCGTGCGCACACGGGCGAGCGCCTCCGCGAGCGACGAGAAGTCGTCGCACCGATACACCTCCCGACCCCAGCTCCCATAACGGGGCTTGAGCACGACCGGGTGCAAAGGCTGCGGCACAGCTCTTCTCTGCCCGACGTGGATCGTCGCCGGATGAGAGACATCGCGACGCCGAAGCACGCGGGCGGTCAGCAGCTTGTCGTGGGCCGCGAGCAGCGCCGCGGGGTCATTCAGGACGTGGACGCCACGGGCGGCGAGGGCCCCGAGCGCCCAGAGCCCGTCGTCCATGCCGTCGAGCGTCGGAAGCACGTCCAGACGACCGAGCGCAGCGTCCCCGGGGCGCAGAACCTCGAGCGCACGGCGTGGAGTCATCGGCTCCCAGCGGAGGCCGTCGGCGGGCGCATCCGAGAGCGTGTCGTTCGTCGGCGTCGAGCGGCAGGCGATGAGCGCAAGTCTCATGAGGCAAGCGTCGCTGCAGCACGCGCCCGTGGACAAGGGGCCTTCACCGGGTTGTTACCGCACGCCCACCCGAATGTCGCTCCGACCGGTCGGGCTCGTAGGATCGCGGCCGTGATCCGGATCCCCCCACAGCGAGGCGGCTGGCTCGAGGTCATCTGCGGGCCGATGTTCTCGAGCAAGCTTGAGGAGATGATTCGTCGGCTGCGGCGAGCGGAGATCGCCGGCCAGCGCGTCGTCATCTTCAAGCCGAGGATCGACGACCGCTTCGACGCCGCGGACGTCGTCAGTCACGCGGGCGCTCGGATGCGCGGCGTTCCGGTCTCCTCGGTGGCGGAGCTCGTCGCGCGAGCGCGGGGCTTCGAGGTCCTCGGGATCGACGAGGTGCAGTTCTTCGAGCCGACCGTCGTCGGCGCATCGCTCGAGCTCGCCGAGGACGGAGCCCGAGTCGTCGCCGCAGGGCTCGATCAGGACTTTCGCCGGCTTCCGTTCGGCCCGATTCCGAGCTCCTCTCACACGCCGAGTTCGTGGACAAGCTTCAGGCCGTCTGCCATCGCTGCGGCGGACCGGCGACGACCCAGCGTCTCGTCAACGGCAAGCCTGCGCCGTACGCGGGAGAGACGGTGCTCGTGGCGCAGCCGAGCAGTACGAGGCGCGCTGCCGCGACTGCCACGAGCCAGGCGCGGATGCGGCTGCTGCCAGTGCGTCAACGGCCGCGTAGCGCCCCGGCGGCAAGCGCGAGGGCGAACGTCCCGGCCGCGACGAGGACGATCGTCCCACCGGGGGGAAGATCCGCGTAGTACGAGATCGTCAGCCCCGCCAGCACGGAGGCGAGCCCGACGGCGATCGAGAGGAGAAACGCCGAGCGCATGCTCCACGCGACGCGGCTGGCCGCGCTGACGGGAAGAACCATGAGCGCGGCCACGAGCAGGATCCCGACCACGCGCATCGACAGAGCCACCGTCACCGCGGCGAGCGCGGCGACCGTGATGTTGAGCGCGCCGATCGGAACCCCCGCGACGCGGGCGCCCTCCTCGTCGACGACAATCCCGGCGAGCGGACGATAGAGGAGTCCGACGGTCGCGAGCCCGACGGCGCCGAGCGCGGCGATCACGGCCAGGTCGGTCCTGGTCACGGTGAGGATGGATCCGAACAGGTACTGGAACAGATCCACGTTGAGAGCGCCGGCGGCGGCGATGAGCACGACTCCGGCCGCGATACCCGTGTAGAAGACGAGCGCGAGGGCCTGATCTCCGGCCGTCTTTCCCTTTGAGCGCAGGAACTCGATGGCGACGCCGCCGAGGAGCGCGGCCACGAGCGCGGTCAGGATCGGCGAGACGTCGAGCAGGATCCCCGCGGCGACGCCCGCGAAGGCGACGTGCCCGATGCCGTCACCGACCAAGGACTGGCGGCGCTGGACCAGGAAGAACCCCACTGCTGGTGCGAGAACGCCGACGACCGCGCCCGCGCCGAGAGCGAGCCGCATGAACTCGAGCTCAAGCATGAGCGTGCGAAGGGTCGTGCCAGACGCCCGGCAGCGCCTGCGGTGAGCCGTCGAACACGATCGTGCGCCGGACGAGCACCAAACGCTCGACGAACTGCTCCACAGCCCCGAACTCGTGCGAGACGTACAGGATCGTCACCCCGAGCTCCGAGTGCAGCAGCGCCAAGAGCGACGCGAGCGACTCCTGCGACTCGGCATCGACGCCGGTAGTCGGCTCATCGAGCACGAGGACCGAGGGCTCACCGGCGAGCGCCTTCGCGATGAACGCGCGCTGCTGCATCCCGCCCGACAGCGTCCGCACCGGCGCGTCTGCGACCTCGGCGAGACCGACCCTTGCGATTGCCTCGGTGACGAGCTCCCGGTCCCGCCGCCGCAGCGGGCCGAGCAGCCCTCCCGCCGCGAGCCGGCCGGCCGACACGACTTCGCGAACCGTCGCCGGAGCGTCTCCGCCGAGCTCCGAGCGCTGCGCGAGATAGCCGAGCGTGCGCCGACGCGAGAAGCGGTGGGCTGGCTCCCCGTAGAGAGACGCGGTTCCGTGCGAAGGGCGCTCGAGGCCGAGGACGATCCGGACGAGGGTCGTCTTGCCGCCCCCGTTCGGTCCGGCGATGGCGACGAACTCGCCTTCGTCGATCGCGAGATCGACGCTCTCGAGGACGTCGTGGCCCGCTCGGTAGGCGAACGCGACTCCCGCGAGCTCGATTGCTAGCGACACGTCAGGGCTTCTCTCAGAGCGGCCAGGTTCGTACGCATGACGCTGAGGTAGTCCTCGCCGGCCGCAAGCCGCTCCTTGCTCAGGCCTTCGAGGGGATCGAGGACGGCGACCTCGGCTTCGACCGCTCGTGCGACCGTCTCCGCGACTCGATCCGAGACGAGCGGCTCCGCGAAGACCGTCGTCGCCCCGGAAGCTCGCACGTCGTCGATCAGGCGCTCGAGCTCGCGGGGGCCGGGCTCGGACTCCGGCGAGGCGCCGGTGAGCGAGAGCTGCTTCAGGCCGTAGCGCGCAGCGAGGTGGCCGAAAGCGGCATGACTCGTGACGAGGGCTCTGCGCTCGCAGCGCTCGAGACCTCGACGATAGCTTTCGTCGAGTCGCATGAGCTCGCCGGCGAGACGCTCGGCCTGGTCGGGGCGCCCGAGCGCCAAGCCGACCGTTCTCGCGACGTCGGCAAACCTCACCGGGGCGAGCCAGACGTGTGGGTCGCGCTCACCGTCGAGCACATCGACCGAAGGCCCTTCTCGCTCCGAGACGGCATCCTCGACCGCGGGCTGGAAACCGCCTCCCGCGTAGATCACCAGGCGTGCATTCCGGATCGTCTCGATGTCGCGAGGAGAGAGCTCGACATCGTGAGGCTCGGCGCCCGGAGGGGTGAGGTTCTGGACGTCGGTTCCATCAGCAGCGATCCGCTCGGCTGCCCAGGCCAGCGGGTAGAACGCGGCGATGACCGACCCGGAGTCGTCACGGCCCACACCGCCACAGCCGGCGAACGCCACGACCACGGCAAGGAGAAGGACACGCACGTTTCGTCAAGCTAGCACGTCTTTGAGAACGGGTATCATTATCGTCGGTGCCCGAAGCCTGGACCGCCCATGTGCTCGATCGGATGCGCGCCGAAAGCGGGCGTAGCGGGGGCGCCCGCCGCGTCGTCGTCGAGCTCCTCGGGCGCCAGGACTGCTGCCTCTCCGCTCAGGAGATCCACGACGGCGTGCGCTCGGAGGGAGCGAGGGTCGGAATCGCGAGCGTGTACCGCACGCTCGAGGGCCTCGACGAGCTCGGCTTGGTTCAGCGCGTGGACTTGGGCGACGGAGTCTCCCGCTTCGAGCGGATCGACCCGCGCGGCGACCACCACCACCACCTAGTGTGCGACGACTGCGGCAAGGTGGAGCCGTTCGAGGACTCGGCGCTCGAGCAAGCCCTCGAGCGGGTCGCCGGCGGACGCGGCTACGAGGTCGCCGCGCACGACGTCGTCCTGCGCGGCGCGTGTGGCGACTGCCGCGTCTAGAGCCGCGCAATCAAGAGCGCTGAGGTCTCGGGCGTCGTCAATACCTCCACTGCCTTGAGCCCGGAGTGACTGTAGGCCCACGCGCGCACCGGATCGAACTCGGCCCAGCCCGGAGTCAGGTCGTCCATGACAAGCACGCCGCCCCGCTCGAGAAGCCCGAGGACGAGGTCGCTGCTCCCCTCCGGCTCGTGCTTGAAGCCGCCGCTGTCCAGGAACACGAGCCCGAAGGGGCCGCGCGGCGGAAGCAGCTCACGCCATTCCCCGACGAGCAGCTCGACATTCTCGTACGACGACAGCCGCGCGGCCGCAACCGCAGCCCTTTCGGGATCGAGCTCGGCCGTGACCACGCTCTGCGCAGTCCGCGCCATCGCCTCCGCGCCTTCCCCGAACGCCGTGCCCGCCTCGGCGACGCGCTTGCCGGTCGCGAGCACGCTCAACAAACGCTGGACTTCCGGAATCGAGGATCCGCCGGCCGTCATTTCGCTATTGGACTCCGGTTACCTCGAACGCGAGCGCTCGCGCCGCGTCAGCCTGGCGAACGTCGAACGTGACGAAGGTGAACGGTCGCGGAAGGCGATCGGCGGCTGCGAGGTGGATCGCGTCCAGAGTACGCAGCCTCCGCTCACATCCGATCTCGGCCGCGCTGGCCAGGCAGAGATCGTCGACGGGAACCACGAGAAAGTGCTCCCAATCGGCGTGAAGCAGGCGACCGAGCTGCCGCTCGACGGTCTCTCCGAGTCCGAGATGACACAACGTGACCTGAGTCTCGGTCCGACAGAGCGCGGCGGCGCACCACTTCGAGTCCTCGGCCATGAGCCGTATGACTTCGCTCGTTCCCGCTTCCTCGACATACCGCTTGACGAGGGCGGACGCGTCGAGAACGAGCATCAGCGGTCGCGATGCTCGCGCAGGATGTCGGTGCTGGTCGGACCGGCTGGCGCTCGAACCGGCGCCGCCGGTCGAGGCGAAGACGTCGCCCGGGGCGCCTGCACCAGCCCCGCCGAAACGAGGTCTTCGACGCTCGCGGCAACCGTGCCGTCGTTCAGGGGCCCGAGCTGCGCCGCGGGCATACCGTCGATGGTGATGACGATCCGCTCTCCCCCCATCGCCCGACGAACAACGCGACTCGTGGCATTGCGAAGCTCTCGGATGCCGATACGCTGCACGGTTTCCAACTGTAGCACTCGTGCTACAGTCACGTATCGAGCGCTACTCGACCAGCTGGAGCAGCTTGAACATCGGCATGTACATGGCGATGATGATGATGCCGACGACGAGGCCGACGCCGATCATCATCAGCGGCTCGACGATCGAAGTCAGCGCCTGGATCGAGGCGTCCACCTCGTCCTCGTAGAAGTCGGCGATCTTGTCGAGCATCTTCTCGAGCTCTCCGGTCTCCTCGCCGACCTTGACCATCTGCGAGACGAGCGGGGGGAAGACGGGGTTCTCGATCAGAGGCTCCGCGATCGGGATTCCCTGGTGGACCTTGGCACGCACCTCGACGAGCGCCGACTCGACCACCCAGTTGCCTGCGGTCTGACCGGAGATCTCGAGCGCCTTGATGATGTCGACGCCGGCTGCGACCAGGGTCGCGAGCGTGCGCGAGAAGCGCGCCATCGTGACCTTCAGGACGACCTTGCCGATCCCGGCCGGCGCGTGCAGCTTGAAGCGATCCCATACCTGCTTGCCAGCAGGGGTCTTCTTCCAGCGCCGAAAGCCGTAGATCGAGCCGCCGATCGCGGGAAAGACGATGAACCAGTACCCCTTCATGACGTCGGAGGCAGCGACGATGACTTTGGTCAAGATCGGCAGCTCGCCATCCAGGTCCTTGAAGATGTCCTCGAAGATCGGGACGAGGAACATCAGCATCCCCGCCAGCACGAGGAAGGCGAAGCAGAGGACGAGGGTCGGGTAGATCATCGCGCCCTTGACGCGGCGTTTGATCTTCATCTCCTTCTCGATCTGGAGCGCGACGCGGTCGAGAACCTTGTCCAGGATGCCCGCCGCCTCGCCTGCTTCGACCATCGCGACATAGAGGCGGTCGAACACCTTCGGATGCTGCGCCATCGCCTGGGAGAGGAGCATGCCGCCTTCGACAGCGGCACGCACCTCGCGGGTCACCTCGGCGAGCGCCTTGTCGTCCGTCTGCTGCTCGAGGATCAGGAGCGCGGAGACGATGTTCAGCCCTGCGTCGATCATCGTCGCGAATTGACGCGAGAACACCTGCAACGAGCGCTGCTTCACCTTCTTGCGGCGTCCCCCCGAGGTCACGTCGTCGACCTGGTCGAGCGCGACCGGGCGCAGGCCTCGCTGGAGCAACTGCTCCCGCGCCGACGCGCGGTCGGCCGCGGTGATCTGACCATCCGACTCGACTCCGAGCGAGTTGATCGCGTTGTAGGCGAAAGCCGCCATCAGGTTACGGCTCGGGGGTGTCGTCGGGCTTCGTGCCCGGTGCGCCACCCTCGCCGACGGCGACGAGAACCAGCCGATAGCGCGCGCCTGTGCTGGTGTTCACGAGGATCAGCGGCTTCTCAACTCGGAGCTTCGTCCCGCCTGCGCCGCTCGCGTACGAGCCACCGGCGATGCCGACGACGACCGTTTTCGCCTTCGGATTCTCGGCGATGAGCACGAAGACCGGATCGGCGGCGGGGAAGACTGCGCCGGCGACGAGCGGTTGCCGGGTCCCGTTGACGGAGATCACCGTCACCGCGGGCGCAGCGGGATCGTCGGTCGAGAAGTCCGCAGTCGGGGGTGGCTTGTCCACGCTAGGCGGTGGCGCGTCCGCGTCCTCCCCTCCGCCGGCGGCCCCGCCGCCCGCGTCGCCGCCGGCGCTTTCACCGGTGTCGCTCGCGGACGGGCTGTCCGGCGTGACCAGCTGCTGGACGAAAGGATCCTTGCGGCCGAACACGCCGAAGGAGCGGAGCTGCCCCGGGCCCGCTTGGATACGACGCCCGGTATCGACCAAGGACGTCGGGATCGTGTTGCTCGAGGTGTCCAAGGGCGTCGTCGACTCACCGCTCGGTGTCGTCTCCGTCGTCGCTGCCGCCTCGCTCGAGGAGCCGCCGAGGATCTTCGGAAGTTGAATGGCGAGCATCGCAAGGAGCACCAGGCCGCCGATGGCGACGAAGATCTTCTGCTTGCGCTCCCGCGCCGCGCGTGGATTCGCCTTGGCCATCAGGACGTGCTCCCAGCCGCGGAGGTGCTGCCTGTGGGCTCGGGTTCCTCCGTGGGCTCGTCCGGCACGTCTACGGGCACGATCGGCCCGTCGTAGACGTACGCGTGCAAGACGATGGTCGCGTCCAGAGCGGGGAACCTGGCGGTCTGAGCTTCGCCGAGCTCGAGGCTCTGCACCGTGAAGAGACGGCCTCTGGCCTCGATCTTCCCGTTCCGCACGCTGACCAGCGCCTGCGTGCGCTGCACGAACCTCGAGATCTTGAAGTAGCTGCCGCCGACCGTGACCGAGATCGGGATGAGCGTCGGCGCTCCCAAGCCGACGAGGGGCTCCTGCGGCGCGATCACGCGCAACGTGACGCCGCTGGCTTGCGCGAGCTTGCTCAGCTCGAGGACGAGACTGGCCTGGTC
>JACCTK010000255.1 GCA_013812465.1 Actinomycetota bacterium | reverse complement strand
CCTCCGAGGTGAACCGGGCGAGTTACGGCCGCAGGCGCCACGTCCGCTCGAGGAAGATCCCGCGGTCGGGCGGCACCGTCGTCTCGTCGGCGAGGAGGTGCTGGAGACCGAGCGCTTCGCCTCCTCTGGCATCGCGCCCTGCGAGACCTGCGGCAGCTGGTTCGGGTCACCGAGGAAGACGAGGTTGCGCGCGGCCGTGCCAACCGCAAGCACGTCGGCGAGAGACATCTGCCCAGCCTCGTCGACGATCAGCGTGTCGCAGAATGGAGTCCTCCCGGTCCGGGGTCTCGCTTCAGCCAGACCCCGCTCTCGAGGTGTTTTGTCAGCTAGCCCCAGGTCGAACTCGCTTCGAGCGAATAGCCAAGCGGTGCCGGCCACCAGCTGAAGCTCAGGGTCGAGCAGCTCCCTCCATTCATCGCTCGAGTCGACGAAGTCCCCTTCGAACCGCGTCTCCGCGACGCCGTCGGTCGACTTCTTGCGTCCACGAAAGCGGAACCCCTTCTCGCGAGCCTCCCGCTCGATCTCCTCCAAGAGCTTGTGGATGGCCTTGTGGCTCAGCGAGGTGACGCCTACGCGCCGCCCCGCCCTCATCAAAGCGACCGCCGCCTTCGCGCCCTGCCAGGTCTTGCCCACGCCGGGCGGCCCCTGCACGAAGAGGTAGCTCCCGTCCAGGGAGAGCGCGGCCTCGGCCACCGGCAGATCGAGCCGCGCCCGTGGAGGACGACGCTCCAGCACTTCCGCCAATGCCCGGTACCGCGTAGGGGCGAGGCTCGTCTCGCCCTCGGTGTACCACCGCGCGAACCGCGCAACCGCGTCGCGCTGCAACCAATCGGACAGCGGCTGCGACGGAATGAGCGCGGCCGGCAACGGCTCCCCCGCCCGTTTCCGGCTCCGGCGCAGCGTGATTAGGCCGCGCTCGTCGTCGACGCGCACTTTGCACCCTTTCTGAGTCGACGGGTCGACGCAGTCCCCACCGATCTTGTGCTCCTGCGGCGGGAAGCCGAGCGTGTAGACGAACGACTGCTTGTCCAGCACCGGCTCACCGGCGAGCTCGATCCCGCCGATCGTGTCGTCGTCCTCGACGAGCTCCTCGCCGACGAGCCCGAGGTGGTGGAACCACTCCCACCACTGCGACTTAGCCTCGCGGCGGTGGTAGTAGAGGAGGTGCGCGAGCAGCCAGCGCGGATCGCCCTCCACCGCCCCAGCGAGCAGCGTCGCGTGCAGCCGGGCGCGCTCGGCGTCCCGCTCCTCGGCCTCCTCGCTCCGCTCCCGATCCTCGGGCGGCGGCCGCCAGGGCAAACTCGGCGGACGACGCGAGATAAGCCACTCGTGGAGCTCCTGGAGCGAGCGGCAGTCCTCCTCGTTGTATTGACGGATCCTGTCGAGGAGAGAGTCGTCCTGGGCCTCGATCCACTGGTCGAAGAGGACGGCTGACTCGGCGCCGCCGGACACGTCTGCCGTGCGCACGAACCCGAAGAGCTTCTCGACCTCCTTGATCGAATAGCCCGGAACCGACGCCCTGAGCGCCTGCTTGACGACGCGGTAGAGGTCGACGAGAACTTCTTGTCGGAGGAGGTCGTCGATCTCGTCCTCGCGCACGGCGTGCTCACCCATCAGCCGCCGAATCGCCGTCCGCTCGTAGGCGGCGTAGTGGTAGACGTGCAGCTCGGGGAAGCGCCGGCGGCGCTCGACCACCCAGTCGACGAAGCGCTCGAAGGCCGCCTTCTCGCCGACGCGGTCCGTGCCCCAGATCGATTCGTAGCGCACGGTTCCCTCGTCGTCTCGGTAGCAGCACCCGAAGAGGTACTCGAGCCCGCGCGCCGGCTCGTAGAAAGGATGTCCTTCGAGATCGAGCCAGACGTCGCCGGAAGATGGCGCGGGCAGGAGCCGGAAGCCCTTGTCCTCCTCGTCCGGGAGATGGTCGACGTGGTGCTCGCCCGTCTGCGCGTGGAAGAGCTGGAGCTCGGCCTGGTGACGGAGGCTCTCGAACGTCTCCGGCCGGACACCTTTGACGCCCGTCACGGCGGCCGTCTCCCCGAGCTCGGTGAGCGTCGCAACGCCGTTTGCGGCAAGCGTCTCCGCGTGCCGTCGCCCAAGCCCGGCGACGAGCACGAGGTGATCGTCGTCGACGCGCCGCTGGTAGCAGAGATGCCGAAAGTCGCAGATCGAGCAGTGCTCACAAGGCCACGGATACGTCGGTGGCTGTCCCCGCAGGGGACTGTCACCCGCTTCTCGCCAGCCCAAAGCACTGAGAAACCGCTCCCGCGACCGCCGAAAGAAAGCGATGTAGTCCGCGGTCCGAAAACTCTCCCGCAACCCACTCCCAAGCTCGACGTGCACCTCCTCGGGCAACTGCCCCTGGATCCGCTCGAGCTGCTCTGCGTAGAAGCAGAGCTGGAGAATGTGGAGCGGCTTGGCGGACCGGGCAAGCTTCGTATCCACGGGCTCGTACGTCCCGTCGGTCCGGCGCTCGAGAAAATCCGCAAACCCGCGCCAAGTCCCATCCGAGAGGTACGCCTGGTAAACAACGTCGGCCTCGCCCGCCCGAATCGCCTCCTCGGTCGCCTGCCGCGCCGTCTCGGAGTCGAACCCCTCGTCCTCGTACGTGGGCATGCGCAGCACCCGCTTCCCGGCCACCCCGAGCTGCTCGAGGTACGCGAGCTCGTGAAGGTTCCCCTTCTCGCGGATGAGGGAGCCGTAGGCGTCCTCGAGAACGGGCCGCTTCAGCCCCTCACGCTGAACCTTCAGCTCGAGTTGCGTCAGATGCGGACACGCGAGGTGGTTCGCCAGATCGGAGGGCGAGAGCCGAAGCGTGCCGTCAGCCGAAAGACGCACGTCCGAAGTATCGGGCAGTAGCCGCGCTCAACTTACGAGGTCGTGCTGCACGAGCCTCGTGCCGGACCTTCAGCTCGAGCTGCGTCAGACGCACGCGCTACGTCGTGATGCTTGAGAGCAGCTCGGGGGCGGCGAGATCGACGAAGGTGAGCCCTCGCACGCCAGCGAAGGAGCGGTCAGCAGACACAAGCGACTCGGCGCCCGCGCCAAGCGCAGTCGCCGCAAGCACGGCATCGAACGCGCCGAGCGGGGCGTTGCGCTCGAACAAACGGAGTCCTTGAACGAGGTCGTCTTCGGACACCTGAAGCAGAGGGCTCAGGAGCTCGGCATACGCGCGCCCAAGCGCTGTGGCGTCGCGACGGTCGCGACGCCGTGCCCGTACGTGGACGAACTCCTGGATTGCCTCCACCGTCGTGGTCGCCTTCACCGATCCGCCCTCGACGCGATCCACGATGGCGCGAGCCGGCTCGCGGAGCGCGTGGTCGTCGCCAACGGCATAGACGAGCACCGTCGTATCGAGAACGATCATCCGCGCCGGCCACGCAGCGCGTCGAGCTCCTCTCGAAGGCCTCCCGGAGCAGGAACAGGCATCGGATCAGCGGACAGAATCCGGCGAGCCGCCGACGAACGCTTCTCATTGGTCGCCGGAATCATCCGATCGATCGCCTCCCGCACGACGGCGCCGACCGAGAGATTGCGCTCAGCCGCGTGCGCCGTGAGGCGAGCGTAGCGCCTCTCGTCGAGGAGCACCTGCAGGCGCTTCTCCAACATGCACATACATTAGCATACGCATGTGAACCGGGCGGGGACTTATCGTCCGCGATTCCGTCGACGCGCCTGTTTTTTCGCCTTCCGCCGCTTGGGCTTAGCGTGTCGCGTCCGCGCCCGCGACTCGAGCGCAGGCCCGACGATGCGATCGCGCTCCTCGAAGGGGCGCGCGTTGAACTCCTCGAGCCATGCCTGCATCGCTTCCGGATCGCCGACCTCGACGCCGTCGGCCGTCATCGCATCGAAGACGAGTCTCGCGGGTCCAAGATTGAACCTCCGACCCGCGGATTAGACGACCGGTGCCTTAGACAATCCCGCGCCATCACCGCATACGGGAATCAATCGATCAACCACTTTAGTCTCCGTCTTTGGTCAGCAACCGGTCCAACTCCCGCGAGACGGCCGAGCGAAGCCAGGGAGCGCGGATACGATCCGTCCACGCATCGACCTCGCTGCCGTCGAACCCGGTCGTCAGTTCGAGTTCAGGCAAGAACACCCGAGTGCGGCGAGCCAGCGGCAGGTAAACCGAGTCGAACAGCGCCTTCTCAGGGGTGGCGAGGTACCCGCTGTCGCTCGTTCCCGT
>JACCTK010000221.1 GCA_013812465.1 Actinomycetota bacterium | reverse complement strand
CGCGCCTGGATCGAAGGATTCTGGGACGAGGCCCTCGCCCGCTTCAAGGCGGCGGCCGAGACGAAAGGAGAAGCATCATGAGTGACGCCCTCGTCATCGAGGCCGTGCGCAAGACGATCACCGTGGAGTGCGTAGTCGAAGAGGCGTTTCGCGTCTTCACCAAAGACGCCATCAGCTGGTGGCCGCTCGACTCGCACTCGATCCACGGCGACGAGGTGAAGGAGATCGTGTTCGAGGAACGCGAAGGCGGAGAGATCTACGAGGTCACCGCTGACGGCCGACGCGGTCATTGGGCGTCCGTGCTCGAGTTCGAGCCGCCGAATCGGATCGTGTTGGCATGGAACATCCTCGAGCGGGAATCCTCCCCCACCGAGGTCGAGATTCGCTTCACGCTCGACGGCAACGCCACCCGGGTCGATCTCGAGCATCGCGGCTGGGAGGCGGTCGAAGAGGACGGTGAAGCCAAGCGAGACAACTACGACAGCGGGTGGGATCACGTTCTCGGCTTCTACGAACGACGACTGAGGTAGTCACACGCCGACGTCGACGGGGACGGCAGGGGCTCCATCCTCGAGCAGCGAGCGGACGAGCGACGGGAGGCGGCGAGGAGCGAACTCCGTCTCCGCCGCCTCCAGCTCTTCCAACATCCACCAGCGGACGTCGATCACGTTCTCAGCCCGCAACTCCTCCCAGCTCAAGCGCGGCTCTGGCTCGAAAGCGGGTGTGCGAACGAGGTAGTAGCGCTCAGTCTGGCCGTCCCAGCGTCCGTGCCCGAGCGGGACGATATGAGTGCGTGTCCACACAAGAGGGCCAACCTCGAACTCCGCGAGGCCAGCCTCTTCCAGGAGCTCGCGACGGATTGCCTGTACGTCCGTCTCCCCGTCCTCGATCCCGCCGCCCGGCATCGCCCAGACGCGGCGGTCGGCGACCGCTGCATGTCCGAAGTCGAAGCAGACGAGGAGCACCCGATCCTCTTCGTCGACGACGATCGCGCGCGTCGCCGGACGGAGCCGAAGCTCACTCACGTCGTGAGCTCGCGGAGGTCGCGGAACCAGCGCAGGCGCTCGTCCCACGGGACGGCGGCGTTCGCGGGCGAAGTCGAGGGGAGCACGAAAAGCGCTGTGTCGATCAACGCACGCTCCTGCAGCCCATGCTCCACACGCCCTCCGAAGATGCCGGTGTAGGCGATCTTCCCAACAAACCCGATCGCCACCGGCCGCAACGACCGGGCGATCCCCTCGAGTCGCTCCGGCGCTCCGGCGAAGTCCGCCTTGCGCAGGTCTCCCGAGCCTTTGGTCGTCCGGCGGGCAGCGTTGGTGAGGCCGACTCCGTAGCGCAGGAGCTCCTGCGATTCCTCAGGTTGGAGAAGGTGTGGCGTGAACCCGGCCGCGCTTAGCAGCCTCCAGAAGTCGTTCCTCGGGTTAGCGAACGGCGCTCCTGCGGCCGCGCTCACGCGGCCGGGGTTGATGCCGCAGAGGACGACGCGGACACCGGGCCCGAGGACATCCGGGACAGCCGTGGCCGCGGTCACGGCCTGATCCTGTCTTAGAAAGGTCTACGCGGCTTCGGGTTCGCGCGCGTCGACGCGCAGCTCGAGCAGGCGACGGAGGCGCTCGCCCATCTCCGACGGCTCGAGACGAAGATCCGGCTCCCTGCTCGAACCAGCGGAGCGGAGCACCTTGACCGACTCTTCCGACCAGCGCCACCCGTAGCAGCGCTCGTAGCACTCGGCCTCGCTCAGCGTCCTGAGCCGCTCCTCCATTCGCCGCCACCCTAGGTCACGAGCCGGACAGCAGTAGGCTCCGGCTATGGCAGTGACCGCACGCGTGCTCGAATACGACGTCACCGTCGATCGTGACCGGATGGCGCGAAGCGGACAGGGAGGGTGCACGATCTCGGTCGACGACGCGTGGTCGGCCGAGCATCTCGTGCTCGCCGGGCTCGTCCGCTGCACGCTTGCGAGCCTGGACTACAGCGCCAAGCGCGCGGGTCTCGAGGTGGTCGCCTCAGGACGCGCGCAGGGAGCCGTCACCAGGCGCGACGACGACGGTCGCTATGCCTTCGTGCGCATCGATGCGCATTTCGAAGTCGAGCTCGATCCGACAACCGCTCCGGACGTGATGAGCGAGCTCATCGCGAGAGCGGAGAAGGGCTGCTTCGTGGGCAACTCGCTGATCGCTCGACCTCGTAACCACTGGACGGTCAACGGGATCGAGACCGAATGAGCACCGCCACCTTGGACGTGAGCGCGGCTCGGGCGCGGTTCACCGCTCTCGATCGACAGCTCGCGTTCTTCGACGGGCCTGGCGGGACGCAGTGCCCGGACACGGTGGTCGACGCCATCGCGGACTACCTCCGGAGCTCGAACGCCAACATCGGCGCTCCGTACGAGACGAGCAGGCGAACAGACGAGCTCGTCACCCTCTCCCGCGAGCGCGCGGCCTCCTTCCTCGGCTGCTCGTCCGAGGAGGTCGCTTTCGGGCCGAGCATGACGGCGCTCAACTTCCTGCTGACGCGCGCCTTCGCCCGCACTTTGCGAGAAGGAGACGAGATCGTCGTCACGGCGCTCGACCACGACGCGAACGTCGCTCCGTGGCTCGAGCTCGCCCACGATCTCGGCATCGTCGTTCGCGTCGCGGGCCTCAGCGAAGAGCTCGAGATCGACCACGACGATCTCGAGCGACTCGTCTCGGAGCGGACACGCGTCGTAGCGTTTCCCATGGCCGCGAACTCCGTCGGTACCGCGCCCGACGTGAGGCGGATCGTGACGCTCGCACACGAGGCGGGCGCGCTCGCATGGGCCGACGCCGTGCACTACGCGCCGCACAGGCCGATCGATGTCACCGCGTGGGACGTCGACGTCCTCATCTGCTCGCCGTACAAGTTCTTCGGGCCGCACATGGGGATGGCGTTCGGTAAGCGCGAGCTGCTCGAGAGCCTGCGGCCGTACAAGGTGCGCCCGTCCGCCAACGAGCCCGTCGGACGCCGCTTCGAGCACGGCACGCTGCAGCACGAGCTCCTCGCCGGCTTCGTCGCCGCGGTCGAGTACATCGAGTCGCTCGGCTGGGAGGCGATGGTGGCCCACGAACGGCAGCTCGGGCGGCGCTTCCTCGATGGGCTCCCTGACCAGGTGGAGCTCTACGGGCTGCGGACGATGGAGGGGCGCGTGCCCACGTTCGCGTTCAACAACCCGGGCCACACGTCCGAGGCTGTCGCACATGAGCTCGCGGCACGCCACATCGCGGTCTGGTGGGGCGACTACTACGCGGTCGAGATCATGAAGCTGCTCGAGCTCGAGGGAACGGGAGCCGTGCGCGCCGGGATCATCCACTACAACACCGGGGACGAGGTCGACCGGCTACTGACCGCGCTCGGCGAGCTGTGTTGACGGTAAGCGAGCTCCTGCAGGAGCTGATCCGCTTCGACACGACGAACCCTCCCGGGAACGAGGCGGCGTGCATCGCGTTCGTGCAGCAGCAGCTCGAGGAGGCGGGCTGCGAGACGCAAATCTACGCCAAGGAGCCGGACCGGCCGAACCTGGTCAGCCGCATCGCGGGCGGAGACGCGCCGCCGCTCCTGCTCCAGGGACACGTCGACGTGGTCACCACCGCCGGCCAGAGCTGGACGCACCCTCCCTTCGAGGGCCGACTCGAGGACGGCTTCGTCTGGGGCCGCGGGGCGCTCGACATGAAGGCGGGCGTGGCGATGCTCGTCAACGCGTACGTGCGGGCACAACGCGAGGGCACCCAACTCCCCGGCGACCTCGTACTCGTCGTCCTCGCCGACGAGGAGAACGGCGGCAACCTCGGCGCCCGCTTCCTCGTCGAGGAGCACCCGGAGCTGTTCGAGGGAGTGCGCTACGCGCTCGGAGAGTTCGGTGGCTTTACGCTGTACGCCGGCGGCAAGCGCTTCTATCCGATCCAGGTAAGCGAGAAGCAGATCTGCTGGCTGAAGGCAACGATCCGCGGCCCCGGCGGGCACGGCGCGATGATCAACCGCGGCGGCACAGTCGCCCGGCTCGGCCGCTTTCTCACCGATCTCGACCGCAAGCGGCTGCCGGTGCACGTCACTCCCATCGTGCGCGAGCTGGTCGAGGCGATCGCGTCGGAGCTCCCGCGGCCTCAGGCCGCGGTCATGCGCTCGCTGCTCAAGCCGCGCTTCACCGACGGCGCGCTTCGCCTCCTCGGCTCGCAGGGCGCGATGTTCGAACCGATGCTGCGCAACAC
>JACCTK010000159.1 GCA_013812465.1 Actinomycetota bacterium | reverse complement strand
ATGAGTCGTGGAGATGGCCTACTTCTTGGAAGCCACCTTTCGACGAGTGCTCCGACGCGGCTTCGCCGTCGAGCCCTTTCCATTCGCAACCTCGCCTGTCGGATTCTTGGGTAGACCGGCTTTCGTGCGGAGCTTCTCGGCGATCTCAGCGATCTCCTCCGGGGCGTAGTCCGGAGCGAACACCGCCGGCTGCGACGGCAGGTCATACGCCGGCACTCCCTCCGGCGCCTCGTCGATCACGACGAGATCCTCGCCAGTCTCCGGATGTGGGCCGTTGAAGACGGCGCTGAGCTCCAGGTAGTCGTTGGGCGAGAACCGATAGAGCCGCAGATGCTCGCCGCGCGCGATATGCGGCTTACAGTCCGGAATCTTCTCCGTCGGGATGCGCGGCGACGGGAAGAGCTTCGTCAGGTCGGCCCCGGTCAGGCGCTCGAGCGCTCGGGCGTAGGCCACCTGATGGACACCGCCGCGCACGAGCAGGTAGCCAGTCAGGGCTCGCGCCGCCGGGTGCTCGACCATTTCCCAGACTTTCAGCTTGCCGTTCCGTGCGCCCGTCTCCAGGAAGAAGTTATGTGTCAGATCCTCGACCAAATCACCGGACGCGAAGATGTAGTCGCCGGTCCAAGGACGTCCCTGCGAGTCTTGCGGCAGGGCGCCCTGGCCACCAGCCAGAAAGTGATGCGGGTTGCCCACTCCTTTGAGTGGGGCGAGCGACGCCTTCGGTGCGCGGCCGTCGTCCGTCGGCGTGGCGCCGGTAAGCATCGTGTTGATGGTCGCCGCGACGAGCTCGACATGCCCGAACTCTTCGGCCGCGATGTTCGCGATCAGATCGTAGAAGGGTCGCGCTCCCTGGCGGTTGCGGAAGTTGAATGACTGAAACGTGTAGTTCAAGAATGTCGACATCTCGCCGAAGCGTCCGCCCATGAGCTCCTGAACCGCGGCCGCACCCGCAGGATCTGGCTCCGAAGGGGGCGGCAACTCAGTGGCGATGCGATCGATGCGTCGGATCATGGTGTTACCTCCAGTTGGCGGGAGAGTGAAAGGCTGTCCTACGCTGGTGCGTTCGGGTCATCCTCGGATGCCAGCTCCAGCGACGTCTCGGTAACTCCCCTGAGGTGGCTCTGTTGAATCGGCAGCGCCCAGGCCACGAGCTGACGTATCTCCGCCGAGCCGGCTTTCTTGTTCAACGCCTTCAGGACCGACCAATGGCCAACCTCGCCGGCTTCGGCCATCGTCAGAAACTCGAAGCCGTCCAGCGCGTCCGAGTCTTCGTCGAGATAGGTCGACATCATGTCGGCGCCCTTGCCCTTGGTCGTACGCGCCTCTTCGAGGATGGCGGTCTTCTTGCCCTCGAAAGTGCCCGCAAGCTCCGTGCAACGCCGCTCCGTCTCAGCCGCCTCGTCGTGCATCTTCTCGAGCCTCGAGACGAGCTCGGGATGCTCTTTCTTCGCAAGGCCGCTCACCTTCTTTGTCGCGGCCTGCGCCGCCATCGCCAGGCCCGTTACTTCACCGATCTTCGACTCGATCTTCGTCAACTCTGCCATCGTGCGGTCCTTTCCTCGAGATGTGAGCGCGATAGCCTCCGTTGCGCTCGTACAGACCGCCATACCCTGGCCAGCTGAACCGAAACGTGTTATCCCTGGTGCGCCGCGTTCTCAGGAGACGATCGAAACGCAAGGCGTTCCGCAACTCTTCGCGCGTCCACTTCGCCACCGACGTCGCGGTCGACCTCGCCCACTGTGATACGCCGGGGATACCCCAGTATTAGAGCCAAACCGCTCGGGTAGTTACGCGTTTGAACGTCGCCTTCGAGGTGAATCCTCAACATGTGCAAGCAAAGGGTCCGTTCGGCCAGAGGGGCGTCGGCGAAGGCCGCGTACGCGTCTACGGATGTTCTCCCGGTTGCCTGTTGCTTTCGCTCGGAGCGTCCGTGCTCTTGACGATCCTCGTCAACGTCCTGATCCGACTGTTCTAGCTTGCTGGGGCGGTTGCAGCATGCGCGCGCGGGGTAGGCATCCAGTGTGTTGACGCTGCTCTTCTTGTTGATCGTACTCGTAGCCGTCGTCAGCCTCGTTTCGGGCGCAACACGCCGGCGTCGCCGCGCATTCGAGGCGGAGCAGGCCCGACAGGAAGATGAGGCGCGTGCGGGAGGCGACGGGGATCAGCCGGACCCGTTCGGTGGAATGTCGCCGTTCGGCATGCTCCCATTCGGTGGGTTGCTCGAGTCGATGATGAGCGGGATGGGCGCGCGGTCCTTTCGCTGGGACGAGACGACGGGACAGTGGGTCGAGATGAGCGACGAGATGCCGGAGCCGATGCCCGCACCGGAGGCCGAGCTGGACGCAGCAAACGGTGACGCGCCCGCGCGGCGGACTCGGGCGCGGACCAAGCCGCGCACTGCCTCGATGGGCTCGTTTGGCGGGCTGCTGGGGGGCCTCGGAGGAATGGGCGGCGGAGCGGCGAGTTCGAGGTTCAGCCTCCAGACGAACTCACGACCTTTGAGGACGTCGGCGGGATGGAGCAACTGAAGCAGGAGGTGCGGGAGACCATCGGCCTGATGCTCGAGCATCCGGACGACGCTGAGCGCTATGGCATCGAGTGGAACGGAATCCTGCTGCACGGGCCGCCGGGTGTCGGCAAGACGTTCTTCGCGCGCGCGATCGCCGGCGAGTACCGGCTCAACCTGATGCATGTCTCGACCGGCGACCTCATCGGCGGGATCGTCGGCCAGTCCGCGCAGAACATCGACAAGGCGTTTCAGACCGCGCTCCAACACCTCCCCTGTCTGCTCTTCTTCAACGAGTTCGACTCCGTCGCGCAGCGCCGTGACGACACCCCCGACCAGGAATCGCGTCGTACCGTCAACCAGCTACTCACGTCACTCGAGGCACACCGCGACGAGCGAGAGTTGCTGGTCATGGCGGCGACCAACTCGATCGAGCATCTCGACCCGGCGGTGATCCGCCCCGGGCGCTTCGACCGCCACATCCGGATCGACCTGCCGGACGCAGACGCGCGACGTGCGATCTTCGAGGCCGAGCTCGATGATCGGCCAACCGCGAGCGGGGTCGACCTCGACGAGCTCGTCAACCGCACCGAAAGCATGACGCCGGCGGCGATCTCCAAGATCGTCGACACCGCCGCGCTCGAGGCATTTCGAGCCGCGACCGAAAGTGGCGACCAGGTGCTGGTCGACACGAAGCACCTACTTGCTGCGATCGAACGCTATGGCGGTCAAGACCGGCCGACCGTCGAGCACTGGTCGTGGGACTCGTTAATCCTCGATCCTGCGATCAAGGCGCAGCTACAGCAGCTCCAGGACGTGATCGAAGACCCCGAGTCGGTGAAGCGTTTCGGAGTCGAGCCCCCCACCGGCCTGCTCCTGGCAGGCCCGCCTGGCACCGGAAAGACGACAGTCGCGAAAGTGCTCGCCGCGCAGGCCCGGGCGTCGTTCTATCCCATCTCCGGCGCCGACGTGATCAGCAAGTGGGTCGGCGAGTCCGAGCGAAACATCCGCCAGCTGTTCGAGCGCGCGCGGGAGAACCGTCCCTCGATCATCTTCATCGACGAGATCGACGCAATCGCTGGCAGCCGCGGGGAGTTCCAGGTGCATGACAGCCACGTGAACCAGCTGCTCGCCGAGATCGACGGCGTCGCTGATCAGCGCGGCGTCTTCGTGATCGGGGCGACGAACCGTCCAGATCAACTGGATCCTGCGCTGCTGCGCGGAGGACGGCTGTCCCGGACGATCGTGCTCGGCCTTCCGGACGAGGCAGGCCGACTCGCGATGCTGCGCCTACATACCGCCCGTATGCCGACGGTTGGAGTGTCCTTCGAAGAGCTCGCGCAGAAAACGGAAGGAATGTCCCCGGCGGACCTGAAGGCTCTTGCCCAAGAGGCCGCGCTCGCCGCGATGACGCGCTCCGGTGCCGGCGATCCGACTCCGGCGGTCGAACACCAGGACTTCCTCGCGGCGCTCGATCGGCACCGGGCCGGCACTGCAGCACGCACAGCAGCGCCCGTTCGTTAGTTCAGGGCCAGGGAAAACCTCAACCTCAACGCGTTGAGCATCTGGGCAGAGCGACCAACGAGCAGAGGTACTGCCGGAGATAGGACGTTTTGGGAAACGGCCGCCATTGAAAAGGGGCCGGGATGGATCCGGCCCCTTTTCGCAATTCAGTGGCGTTGCAACAGCTTGGACACGACCGCCGCAAGGCGCGGCCTGAGCATCCGCCGGATACCGGCGCGTGATACGGACGTAAGCTCAGCGCTCAGCCCTGCAGACGTTGTCGCCCGCGAGGATCGAGTCGAACAGCTGGTCGAACGCCCTGTCGGCTTCCGGGTCGTGCGACCCGAGCGCGGCTCCCTCCCACTGGATGTCGGGCGTCACGCCGGGGCCCATCACCGTGATCCGGTGGCGCTCGCCCTTCCCGGAGATCGTCGGCACAGCCGGGTAGCCGGGCGGGGAGCGGAGCAGCGGCGCGAAGCTGTAGCAGAAGCCGCCGTTGCCGACGTGCGTCACCTTGGCGCCGTCCCGCTTCCACCCAGGGCCGTAGGCGGAGTTGAACGTGTCGATGTAGACGTAGCGCGCGTTTCGGTCGGTCTGGCTCCAGGTCGGCGTCTTGAAGCCATGAACGGGCTTCCCTTCGTAGAGCAGCCGCCCGAACAGGCCTTGGAGCGAGCCTCCGTACGTCCAGTTCGGGGAGACCTCGAGCACGGCGAGCGGCTTCGACCAGTGTGAGAGGTGCAGCTCCCAGGTCATGTGGTCGGGAAGGAAGGCGTCGAGTCCGCGAAGCGGCTGCACGCGCTGCCAGCTCTGGAGCGCCCAGTGCGTGCCGTCAGGCGCGGTGCAAGCCGTGACCCCGTGCACGAGGCCCGGACCGCGATAGGGTCCACACACGTTCTCGAACGTGCGCCAGTAGCCGGACTTGCGGTACTTCCCCCAGCCGCCGGCGTAGTCCAGCTTGAAGCGCTGCTGCGAGATGTTCGGATCGGGGGCGACCGCGTCGAGCGCTCCCCACGCGAGAACGCGCCTCACCTGCCCGTTCGCCCGCGTGTAGGTGATGAGTGCCTCACCCTTCGCGTTCACGGCGAGACGGACGCTTGTCACGTTCCGCTCGAGCGTCTGGCTCGCAAGAGCCGGCCCTGCGCCTACCCCGGCGAGCGCCGCCATGAGCACGAGCAGGAGCGGCGCTCTCACGCCGCGGTTATAGCAGCGCCATCCACAGGTCTAGCTTTCAGCGAACCTTGAAGCTGAAGCGTGCAGTCACGGACTTCCCACCCGAGCGCACCGTCAGCGAGCCGCGGATCGCGCCGGTGCCCGCGGGGACGATGAGGGAGCATTCGCCTCGGCCCGCTCTGACACGTCCCGTGGAGCGAACCTTCGTCCGGTCAGCGGCGACGTTGCAGGTCACCGTTCCGTTCGTGATGCCGCGCTTGGTGTCCGATCTCGAGACGGGCAGGCTGATCGTGAACGGCCTTCCCGCTCGCGGCTGTGCCGGCGCGCCGAACGCTTTGGTGGCGAGAAGACGGAGCGCAGGCCTATTGGTAAGCGCGTAACGCCAGAAAGTCCCGTCCTCGGGCGCGAAGTCGGCGCCGAGGATCTCCTCCGACCCGAGATCGAGGTCAGCTGCCGTCACTGAGAATCCGAAGCGCGCTTCGTCCACGAGCTCGCTGCTGTGAAGGTCAACAGTGACGACGTTTCCGGCGTTCCTCACGCGAAGTCTGGTCGGTAGCTCGTCACCGACCCAGGTCTCGGCCCGCGAGTCCCAGCGCTCGAGCTGGATCTCGCCGCCGATCACGGTGATCAGTCCTTCGGCGCCGTTATCGCCTGTGCTCGCCTTGTTGTCCAGGTCGAGGCTGAAAAGGAGAACGGCTTCCCCGGGCAGTGTCGCGTAGTTCGGGGTGGCGACCGCGATGCTGATCCATCCGTCCTTCGCGTCGGACACCCGGACCGAGGTGATGTCCGGCGCCGCGTCCTGATCGGCGCTCGGATCCGGAAACGAGCCTGGCGCCGCACCGGTGTAGGTGGAACGGCCGCGGTCCGGTGCGAAGTCCGTGGCGATGAACTCCGTCTCCGCGAACGACTGCGCTCGGGCGCTGACAGCGAGGATCCCGAAGGTGGAGAGACGGCCGAAGGAGCTTTCGGGAGCAACGAGGGTGAGCACTCCGGCGGCGAACTGCCCGGTCATTCCCGTCGACGTCCGCTCGGTCAGCGCCGCTCCGTCCCAGAGGTAGAAGTCGATGCCGCCGTCGGCCAGATAGCGGACGAGCGCCTCGTCGCCCTCATCCCCGGTCAGCGGGTTCGAGTCCAGGTCGAACCAGAAGTTGAACCAGCTGTCGGCGGGCAGCGACTGGTAGTTCCCGACGCGAACGACGAGCGTGAGCATCCCGTCGGGCGCCTCGGACACCGAAACCGAGGTCACATCCGGCGCCGCGTTGTCGTCTCCCGGATCGTCGGCGAAGGTCGCAGCGCCGAAAGCGAGGCTTGCGAAGAGGAAGACGCCGAGCGCCAGCGCGCCCGCGAGCGCTTTCCTCACGCCATGCCTACGCTCTGGGTTCCAACGGCCGTCGTGCCCACACTCTCGACCAGGCCCGTCGCCGTGTCAAACGTCACCCGACGGTAGCGCGAAATGTCGATCGGATGACCGCTCCCGCGGCGCGAATCGTGACCGTCCCGCGAAGCGTGGACGACGCCCTCGGCGGCACGAGCAAGCTGCACTCCGCTCGGCCGCGGACGAAACGACCCGTCGCCGGCACGCGCGTCCCTGCGGCGGAGACCGAGCATGTCACCGAACGGCCCCGCAGAACCCGATAGGTATCGAGACGGCGCACGACGACGCTATACCTGAATGTTCTTCCCGCGCGAGGACGAGCGGGCGAGCCGACAACCTTCGTCGCTCTTAGCTGCAGGGCCGGGCGATTTGCGAGGCGGTGGGGGAGGAGCTTCCCGGTGAGATCGTCCGGGGCGGAGTCCAGCGCCTCGACATCGCCCTCGAAGGCCTGACCTTCGCTCTCCCCCCGGCCGACGAGATCGAAGCTCACGACCCAAGGCCCACGAGCGCCGCACCATCCAGCTCCCTCCGGTCGACCGATAACGAGAGCACGCCCGACTCGTAGCTCCCGCTCGCAGTGTTCTCCCGTACCGACGGGGCCAGGATCTCGTTCTCCTCCACGTCGACCTGGACGAGACCGGCGCCGCTCAGGTAGGCGACGAACACGTCGTCCGCCGTGGCAGGCCGGCCCTCGAGATCGAAGCCGACTCCGATGATCTTGTCCGCCGGCAACGTCGGATAGTTCGGCGTCGTCACGCGGACTTCCACCATCCCGGCGGGCGTGTCCGAAACCGAGATCGAGGTGATGTCCGGCGCCGCGTCGTGATCGCCTGTCGGATCCGCGAACGACGCCTGTCCAGGAGCGCCATAGACGCTCCGACCGGTCGCCGGCGCGTAGTCGGTGCCTGTCACCCGCCCGATGCCCACCTGCTGGGTTCGCGCCGAGACGACGATCAGACCGAACGAGCTCGCGCTGGCAAGCGCCGTCCGTTCGGCGGTAAAGGTGAGAACGCCCGAAGCGAAGCCACGCGCATTCCGTCCGGGGAGCTCGGCGACATGCGGACCTCGTCCCAGCGCAAGACCTCGAGCAACTTGTCGTCCCAGTACGGATCACGAGCTCGTCACCGGCAACACCGGTCGTCGCGTCTCGGTCGAGGTCGAGCTCGAGGATGATCCGCGAGTCCGACGGCAGCTCCTCGAAGTTCGCGACCTCGACGCGAATGTTCACGGCACCCGGAGTCGCATCGTCGACCGTTACCGAGCGGATATCGGGCGCCTCGTTCCCGTCCCCTGCCGGATCAGCGTAGAACGCGCTCGGCGAGGCGCTGCGGTCGCGACCAGGATCCCCAGGAGAGGTGTCACCGGAAAGATGCCGAGTACGCGCCGGCGCAAGGCCCGCCTCATCGATCGAATCCTGCGCGCCGCTGGGTGCCGTCCCGAGTCGTGCCGACACTGTCGACGAGCACGGCGCGCATGTCAATTGTCGAAGGCTGCGAGAATCGGGCCGTGTCGAGCCTGCTCGAGTCCGCTGCCCTCCAGCTTCGCGTCGCGAAGAGGCTCGTGCCGCGACGCGGGGCGTCTCTGCGCGAACGGCTCGGGAGGCTCGACGACCGCCTCGTCTTCGTCATCGGATCGCCGCGCTCGGGAACGACGTTTCTCGCGGGGGCGATCGGGTCGCTGCCGGGTTTCGTCGACCTTGGCGAAGTGGCACCCGTCAAGGCGGCGGTGCCCGAGCTCGCGGCTCTGAAGCCGTACGAAGCTGCGCGACGTCTGCGGAGGATTCTGGCCGTCGCCCGACGAGTCGGTCTGGTGGGCTCGGTGAGGGCAGTCGAGCAGACGCCGGAGCTCGCGCACCTCACTGACGTCCTTCCCATCGCATACCCGGAGTCCCGAGTCGTGCACATCATCCGAGACGGGCGAGATGTCGTCTGTTCCCTGCTGGAGAAGCCGTGGCTCCGTCCTCAGCAGGCGAGAGTCGACGACGCGGGGCTCGCCTACGGTTCGTACGCGCGCTTCTGGGTGGAACCCGAGCGCCGTACCGAGTTCGAGACCGCGGGGGACGCGCGACGGGCTGCGTGGGCGTGGCGCAGCTACGTCACCGCGGCACGCCGCGCACAACCGGCGGCGCTCGAGCTCCGCTACGAAGAGCTCGCGGCTGATCCGACCTCGGTTGCGCGCAAGCTCGCGCTTCATCTCGACGCGCCCGAGGGCGCGCTGGCCTCAGCGCTCGGCCGCGCACACAGCACCTCGGTCGGGCGGTATCGCGACGATCTGAGTAACGAGCAGCTCGAGGAGGTCCTGGCCGAGTCCGGCGAACTCCTCCGCGAGCTCGGCTACACGACGTAGGGCCGGGCACGCCCGGCCCTACGTCAACTCGGCTAGCGCGTGTCGTCGACGGAACGAGGAGCCCTAGAGCTGGATCCCGAGCTCGCAGAGCTGCGCCTCCGCCCGCGCGGCCCAGCCCGCGTTAGCGATGGGGCTCGCGGGGCTGGGATGCGGGATCGAGCCGATACGCGGTCCACTCTCGCCGAGCGCGGCGCGTGCGCGTTCGGTTGCGAAGACACCCACGCCGACAACCAAGCGCGGCTCCATCCAGCGCACAAGTCTTGCGAGCGCGCCATCGCATAGCCCATAGAGCGACCGTCGCTCGTGGGCCGGCAGCTTGTCCGGCGTGCGATTCCGGCCAGATTCCTCGAGGAAGGCGAGCGGGCACCAGTTCCCCACGAAGAAGCGTGCGAAGAATCGGTCGGGGGTGCCGAAGCGATCACGCGCCCAGCCCCACAGGCGGGTCCCGCTCACCTCGCTCCGACCGCAGGAAAAACCTTCGATTGGGCGCAGCGGATGCTCACACGCCGGGCGCTCGACGGGCTCTTCGATCTCGAGCCAGTCACGCACCATTGACACGTCGCCAAAGGGCACGCCGGTCTGCACCATCCCGAAGGGACCGGGATTCATGCCGACGAGAAGCACCTCGGTTCCGCGTCGCGCGTGCCGCTCGAGGTAGCACTCGAAACTGCGGCGCGCATAGATGAGCGGGTCGTAGACGCAAGCGACGGGCGGGCCGAAGGAGAGGCCGTCGAGCGCCTGGGCTAGGTCGCGTGCGATGCGGACGGGGTCGTGTGCGGAAGAGGCGGAAGAGGCCGTGTTGGAGCCGGGCATGCCCGGCTCCTAGGTCAACTCAGCTAGCGCCTGTCGCACCTTCGCGAGATGCGCCTGCAGCTCGGTGGTCCGGGCCAGATCCGCCCCGCTCAGATCTCGTTTCAGCTTCCGCTCGCGCAGCCGGAGAAGGAGCTCGGCTCCGGTTCGCTCGTCAATCGCCTCGCGCGCAGCTCTGGCATCGAGCTCGGCCTTGAGCGCGGTCAGCTCCGGGTCGTCCCTTCCTGCGACGAGCGCGGCACGAAACTGTCTCGTGACCTCGAAGTCGAAGTGCCCTGGCGTGAGCTCGCTCAGGCCGCGCACGAGCGACGGATGGGCCAGGCAGGCTGCGAGCGCGTCTCGTTCCAGGCGATCTCCGGCGTCGAGCAGGCGCGTGCCGTCGGTTACCGCGGCGGTCCCGCTTCCACGTGCCGATGCCAGCCCCACAAGCGTCTCCCGGGGAAGATCGAGCCGGTCGGCAAGCAGGCGCAGAGCCTCCTGACGCTCAGGAGACTCCTCGGCCTTTGCCAGGATCTCACGCACGCGGACGAAGCCCTCCTGGCGATCGGCGGAGCGGTCGAGCTCGAGTCGCACGCGGTAGAGCAGGTAGCTCTCCGCTGCAGCCAGCCTGTCCTCGAAGCCATCCGGCGCGTCGGCCGGGTCCTGCCCTTTCTCCAGCGTGACGACCTTCACGTCGAAACCTTGCGGCGCAGCGAGTTCCATCCCACGCAGAGTCGCTTCCTGGCCCGCCGCGTCGGCGTCGAAGCAGAGGAAGAGCTTCCGGGTCTGCAGGCGACCCAGCTCGCGGACCTGACGCTCCGTCAGCGCCGTTCCCATCGAGGCTACGACCGGCTCGAACCCTGTCTGCCGGAGCGCGATGACATCCGTGTTCCCTTCGACGACGACCGCCCGGTCCTGCTTGGAGATTGCCGCCTTCGCGAGATGGAGCCCATACAGGATCGAGCTCTTGTGAAAGAGATCGCCCTCGGGCGAGTTCACATACTTCCCGCGCAGAGGATCGTCTTCGTGGAGCTTGCGCGCCTGGAATCCGACCACGCGCCCGCGCGCGTCCGCGAGCGGGAACATCAACCGCTGCGGGAAGTAGTCGCTTCCGCGCACCGTCGCCAATCCCGCGCCTCGGAGCTCATCGATCGTGAAGCCTCTCTCGGCAGCCTTCTCGGCGAGGCCGCGACCCGGTGAGAGCCCGAGGCGGAATTCGCGTGTGACGTCCTCCCACAATCCCCGTTCGGCGAGATACGCGCGCACGGATTCCCCGGTGTCGCCTTCCCAGAGCAGGCGTTCGAAGTACACCGTCGTCTGCTCCAGGACTGCATACAAGCGCTCGCGGCGGCGGCGCTCGGCCTCGACCCGCGGCGACGACTCCTCGTACTCGAGCGGCACGCGGAAGCGCTCGGCGAGCCACTCGATCGCGGCCACGAAGTCGAGGTTCTCCGTCTCACGCACGAAGGAGATGAGGTCGCCGCCCTTCCCGCAGCCGAAGCAGTAGTAGAGCTTGTCGACGGGGTTCACCGAGAAGCTCGGTGTCTTCTCCTCGTGAAACGGACAGCGACCTGTGAAGCGCGATCCCGAAGCTCGGCGTAGCTGTGTGCGGCCCGAGACGACCTCGACCATGTCCGCCGCCCCGGTGACATCGCGCACGGAGGAGTCCTTGATTCGCGCCACAGTCCGAGAGTACTCGGCGCTCACGTCGTACTCTCTGCACCATGCCGACGGGGAAACCGCGCCGCGAACGCAAGGTCGTCACCGTGTTGTTCTGCGACCTTGTCGGCTTCACGTCGCGGGCCGAGTCGCTCGACCCGGACGCTCGAGGAGAGCCCGCGCGACGCCACCCACTGGTCGACGCGCTCGATGGCGAAGGCGACGGGGATGTCGCAGTCGGCGATCAGCCGGATCTGGCGCGCCTTCGGCCTGAAGCCGCATCTGAGC
>JACCTK010000131.1 GCA_013812465.1 Actinomycetota bacterium | reverse complement strand
GAAAGCGTAGGGCACGGTCGCAAGCAGAACCTCTTGCAACAGTCTGTTACAAGGGATCGCGCGCGTCACGAGCGGGAAGCGGTTGACTTCTGACTTGGTCTCAGCGGCGAAGCGAGGCGAACGCGTCACGCGCTGCCGCGATCGTGGTGTCGATCTCGTCGTCGCCGTGGACGGTCGAGAGGAACCACGCCTCGAACTGCGAGGGCGCCAGGTAGACGCCGCGCTCGAGCATCGTGCGGTGGAATGCGGCGAAGCGCGCCGTGTCCGCGCGTCTCGCATCTACCCAGCTCTCGATCGCCGACTCGCTGAAGAAGAGCCCGAGCATCGTCCCGAGCTGAGCGGCCTGCGTGGCGACCCCGGCCCCGGCCGCCCCATCGCGGAGGCCCGTGCAGAGGCGCTCTCCCGCGCGGACGGTTCCCTCCCACACCCCCGGCTCCCCGAGCTCGCGCAGCGTCTCGATCCCGGCGGTCATCGCGAGGGGGTTTCCGGACAGCGTCCCCGCCTGGTACACAGGCCCAGCGGGCGAGACGAGCTCCATGATCTCGCGGCGGCCGCCGTAGGCGCCGACCGGGAGACCCCCGCCGATCACCTTGCCGAGCGTGGTCAGGTCTGGGGTGACTCCGTACAGCGCCTGCGCTCCGCCCGGATGCACGCGGAAGCCCGTCATCACCTCGTCGAAGACGAGCAGGGCGTCGTAGGCCGTGGTCAGGGCCCGCAAACAGTCGAGAAAGCCCTCGGCCGGAGCAACGAGGCCCATATTCCCGGCAACCGGCTCGACGATGACGGCGGCGATGTCACCCTCGTGCTGCGCGAAGAGCAGCTCGATCGCCTCGAGATCGTTGTAAGGCGCGATCAGCGTGTCGGCGACCGCCCCCGCGGTCACGCCCGGCGAGTCGGGAAGGTTGAAGGTGGCCACCCCGGATCCCGCCTGCACGAGCAGGAGATCGGCGTGGCCGTGGTAGCAGCCGGCGAACTTGACGATCTTCGGACGCCCGGTGAACGCGCGGGCGAGCCGGAGCGCGCTCATCGTCGCCTCCGTCCCGGAGCTCACGAAGCGCACGAGCTCGACACTCGGCATCGCATCCTGGATGAGGCGAGCGAGCTCGAGCTCGAGCGGACTCGGCGCGCCGTAGCTCGTTCCGCGGCGCACCGCTTCCTCGAGCGCTCGGACGACGCGGGGATGGGCGTGACCGAGGATCAGCGGCCCCCACGAGAGGACGTAGTCCAGGTAGCGGTTTCCGTCCACGTCGACGAGGTACGCGCCCTCGCCTCGCTCGACGAAGATCGGCGTGCCGCCGACGGCCTTGAATGCGCGCACCGGCGACGAGACGCCACCTGGCATGAGCTCGAGAGCCTCCCCGAACAGCTCCTCCGACGTCGTGCGGTTTGCTCGTGTGGTTTCTCCTGCGCTCATCGCTACGCAACCATGCCAAGTAACAGACTGTTACTTGGCGGTCTCTCGTCTCGCCTCACTGGAGCATGCCCGCCCGCCCGAGGGACTCGGCGAGCGAGCGCGCCGCCTCTTCGCCGGAGTGGATGCAGTCGGGAATACCGACTCCGCGGTACGCCGCTCCGGCGAGCGCGAGCCCGTGATGGTCGGCGAGCGCGGCGTCGATCCGCTCGAGGCGCTCGGGATGGCCTAGGACGTACTGCGGCATCCCGCGCGGCCAGCGGTGGACGCAGCACAGAGAGGGCGTCGCGTCGATGTCGAGCAGTCGTAGCTCCTCCCGGGCGAGGGCGATCAGCCCTCCGTCCGAGTCGGAGGTGACATCCCGCCCGCCGAAGCGGCCGGCGAACACGCGGATCAACGCGAAGCCTTTTGGCGCACGACCCTCCCACTTGCTCGACGTCCAACTGCAGGCCAGGACCTCCGAGCCCGCTGCTCGCGGGACGACGTAGCCGTAGCCGGCCAGCGGGTGCGCGATGTCCTCCGCCCGGTACGCGAGGCTGACCACGACCGTCGAGCTGTAGGGGATCTCCGCGTGAGCAGCCGCGAGCTCGTGATCGAGCTCCGCGAGGAGATCAGCCGCCGCAAATGCCGGAATGGCCACCACGACGCCATCCGCTTGGATTCGCTCGCCGCCGTCGAGCTTCAGCTCGTATCCGTTTTCGCTCGAATGCAAAGCGAGAACGGTCCGTCCGGTCAGCACGACGGTTCGCCGGACACGCTCGAAGAGCCGTTCAGTGAGCGCCTGCATTCCGGAGGTAAGCGTGACGAAGGGCGGATACGCGCACGCGCCTGCTTCGGACTGCGCCAGCAAGCCCCGGATCAGGCTGCCGTGCTCCAGCTCGAGCGCGCTCAGATTGGGGAAGGTCGCCTGTAGCGAGAGCTGTGCGCCGTCGCCGCCGTAGATCCCCGTCATCAGCGGCTCGACGAGTCGCTCGTACGCCTCGGCCCCGAGCCGGCGCGTGACGAACGTCGCGATCGACTCGTCGGCGCCGGAGGGCTCTGGAGGAAGATCGACCTCGGCGGACAGGCGTTCCCGGCCGGCGGCGGAAAGCAGCGTGCTCGCCCCCAGCGAATCGAGGTCGGTCGGGATCATGCCGGTGAGGCCATCGGGGAGTAGATGGAGCTCCGATCCGTGGCGAACGTAGCTCCGGGCGTTCTCGGGTTTCCGTCCCACGAGCGCGCCGGCGAGGCCCAGCTCCTCGCAGAGTCCGACCCCTCGCTCCTTGCGCGAGAGGAAGCTGTCCGGCCCGCCCTCGATCACGAAACCGTCGGTCCGCTCCGTGAGGAGCGCTCCGCCCACTCGCTCCGCTCGCTCGACGAGCACGATCTTCGCTTCGGGGAGCAAGGATCCGAGGCGATGGGCGGAGGCGAGCCCCGAAAGACCTCCCCCTACGACGACGATCTTCACGCCGCGCGACCCCGCACGAGCTCAGCGAGCGTGTCGATGAACACGGGATCGTCGTTCAGCGCGGGTGGCCGTTCGAGCCGCATCCCCAGCTCGTCCGCTCGAGCGCGAGCTCGGACGTCGATGTCGAAGAGGATCTCCACGTGGTCGGAGACGAATCCCACCGGGACCACGACGACGTCGCGAATGCCGCGAGCGGCAAGCTCCGAGAGATGCTGGCCGAGGTCAGGTCCGGCCCACGGCTCCGGAGTGCGCCCCGCGGACTGGTAGCTCCACGACCAACGCTCGGCCGCGAGCCCGGCGCGTTCCGCCACGAGCTGCGCGGTCTCCAGGCACTGCGCACCATAGGGGTCGCCGTTCGCGAGCAGCCGCTCCGGAAGGCTGTGCGCGGTGAAGACGAAGTGGACTCGGTCCCGGTCGCTCTCCGGCCAGCGGGACAGCCCTTCGGCAACGCGGCCCGCAAACGCGTCGATCAGGCCGGAGGCGTCGTGGTAGCTCGACACGTGCCGGAATGCGATGCTTCCGCGATACAGATCGAGTCCGTCCGCGACCCGCTGCTGGTACTTCGCGACCGACAGCGCGCTGAACTGCGGGGCGAGGACGAGCCCGACTGCATCCGTGACGCCGTCCGTCAGCATCCGGCCGACGACCTCCTCGATCCAGGGCGCCCAGTGGCGCATCCCCAGATAGCAGCGGTAGTCGTCGCCGAGCTCCTCCGCTAGCGCGTCCACCTGGCCGCGGGTCACCTCCAGGAGCGGTGAGCGGCCGCCGATCGCGCGGTAGTTCTCGGTGATCTCGTCGACGACCGCACGCGGAGTCGCGCGGCCGGAGCGAATGTCTGCGAGATACCCCGGAATCTCCTCGAGCGACTCGGGCCCACCGTACGCCATGACGAGG
Source organism: Actinomycetota bacterium (assembly GCA_013812465.1). The sequence goes on along the minus strand of JACCTK010000131.1, from coordinate 2,337 downwards.
ACACCTGTTGTCACTTCGAAGTCTGCTCCTGGACGTGCTCCACGAGCCGGCGCACGTTGTCGACCGGCGTCTGCGGCACCAGACCGTGTCCGACGTTGAAGACATGTCCGGAACGGCCGGCTGCGCGCTCGAGCACGTCGTCGACCCGCGACCGAAGCACCTCCCACGGCGCGAGCAGCGACGCGGGATCGAGGTTGCCCTGCACCGGCCGCTCGGAACCCAGCACCGCCCACGCATCGTCGAGCGAGAGCTGCCAGTCGAGCCCCACGACGTCGCCACCGCAGGCAGCGGCCTCCGCCAGATACGCGCTCACCCCGAGTGAGAAGTTGATCACGGGAACATCCGCGCGCGCGAGCTCTGCGTAGAGATCCCGGTTCACCGGCGTGACGTAGCGCAGGTAGTCCTCGCGCCCGAGCGCACGACCCGCCCAGGAGTCGAACACCTGCAGAGCCTGCGCTCCTGCCCGGGCCTGCGCCAGCAGATAGTCCGCCTGCACGGTCGCGAGCTTGGTCAACAGGCGTCGCCACGCCGCGGGCTCGGAGAGCATGAAGGCCTTCGTCTTCGAGAAGTCCTTCGACGTCCCGCCTTCGATCGCGTAACTCGCGAGCGTGAAAGGCGCGCCTGCGAACCCGATCACCGGAATGTCACGCGACTTGAGCTCGCGGCGAACGAGCATGATCGCGTCGAGCGTCCCCGACATCGTCTCCTCGGCGGGCGGGGTTCCGAGGAGGTCGACGTCGCGTGGACTCCTTATCGGGTTCCCGATCCTCGGCCCGTCGCCCTTGACGAAGTCGAGCTCGAGCCCCATGCCCACGAGCGGCGGCAGGATGTCCGAGAAGACGATCGCGGCGTCGACGCCGAACGCGTCGACCGGCATCAGCGTCACCTGCGCCGCGAGCTCGGGGGTGCGGATGACGTCGAGCATCGTGTGCTTCTCCCGCAGCGCGCGATATTCGGGCATGTACCTGCCTGCCTGGCGCAACAGCCAGACGGGCGTGCGGTCTGCAGGCAGCCCGAGGCATGCCCGAAGAAACGGCGAGGTCGGCTCCTTGTCCACCTCGCCCGGCGGTGTCTCGGCTACGCCGACCCGCTCTGCCACGCGACCCTGCCGACGAAGAACGGGCCCAGCCGCTCGAGGTGCAGCGAGGTCTGCCGCGTCTTCCGCATCCGCTGGACGATGATCGAGAGCGGGTGCAGCTCGGGGCCGAGAAGCCCGATGACGAAGTCGTTGTCGAGCTTGTCCAGCCCGTGACAGGCAAGCCGGATGTCGTACCCGAGACCGGCGCGGCCGAAGGCCATCCCCACTCCGCCATGCTCCATCAGGATCGTGTTCTGCTCCTTGCGAGAGAGCTGCTCGAAAGAGCCGGCGCGGCGGAGCGGATACCAGATCGCCCAGCGCAGGGCAGGATCGAGCACGCGACGGCGAGGACGCTCGACAAGCGTCTCGTCGAGATCCTGCTCGTGGCCGATCGCGTAGGTTCGGCCGAGCATCGTCAGCTCGGGCTTGGGCTCGAGCTCCGCGAACGGCGCCGACTGGAAGAACCCGCGGAGCTCCGATACGAAAGCGTCCGGGGACTCGCTCAGCGTGAGCAAGGCGACGCCGGTCGGGTCGTTGGCGTCCTCGTAGAGAACCCCTCCGACGCCCGACGCCTCGAGCGCCGACACGAGCGCGGCGGTGTCGCGCGCGCCCCCGAAGGCCTGGAGCTGCATGAAGAGCCGCCGGTCGAGCGAGGTCGTCTCGCCCTCCGCCGTCCGCCCGTGCTCGGCGACGTCGACCTCTTCCGACAGCTCGTCGGGCCGGTCGTCCACACGCCCCCGCGTTGAGCTCGTCACTGGATCCAACGCGCCGCGTCCTTGGCGTGGTACGTGATGACGAGATCGGCGCCGGCTCGGCGGATTCCGGTGAGGATCTCGAGCGCGACCGCGCGCTCGTCGAGCCACCCGTTCGCCGCCGCCGCCTTCACCATCGCGTACTCGCCGCTCACGTTGTAGGCGGCAAGGGGCAGCTCTCCGAAGCGCTCGTGCACCGAGCGAACCACGTCGAGATATCCGAGCGCGGGCTTCACCACGAGCCCGTCGGCGCCCTGCTCGACGTCGAGCGCCGCTTCCCGCAGCGCCTCGCGTGCGTTCCCGGGATCCATCTGATGCGTTCTTCGGTCCCCGAACGCGGGTGCGCCCTCCGCCGCGTCGCGGAACGGGCCGTAGAAAGCGGACGCGTATTTGACCGCGTACGAGAGCACCGCGACCCGCTCCAGCCCGGCGCCGTCGAGGGTGGTCCGGATTGCTCCCACCATGCCGTCGATCATCCCGCTCGGCGCGACGATGTCCGCCCCGGCC
>JACCTK010000072.1 GCA_013812465.1 Actinomycetota bacterium | reverse complement strand
CCTCTCCGTCGGGCGTGAAGCGCGAACCGTGGCACGGACAGTCCCAGCTCGACTCGGAGGAGTTCCACGAGACCTTGCAGCCCATGTGTGTGCAGGTCGCCGACACCGAGTGCAGGACACAGCTTGGGTCGCGGTAGACGGCAACGTCACTGCCGTCTACATCCAAGACGGCAGCCTCTCCCGGCTCCAGATCGGCCGGCGAGCCCCGGCTACCGCGTAGCGCGCCGGCGACCTGCTGAACGGAGACGTTGGTGTTCTCCCGCAGGAACTCGCTAGCCGCCGCACGCACGTGTCGCCGCTCGAGCGCCAGCACCTGGCCCCACGGCGGCGCTGTCCCCCCGATCTCGCTGGCAATCGAGAGTGCGGCTGCAGAACCGTTTGTCATCCCCCAGCCTGCAAAGCCTGTCGCGACGAAGATGTCTTGCTTCTCGGAGATTCGTCCCACGAACGGAAGTCCATCGATGCTGAAGGCGTCCTGCGTCGACCATCGGTAGAGGGTCTCTCCCACGGCGAAGTTCTCCCGCATGAAGCGCTCGAGCGTCGCGTAGCGCTCCTCGGTCTCTGATGTCTGACCCACGCGATGTCCCTCCCCGCCGACGAGGAGGAGTCGGCCGCCGTCCTCGAGCGGGGCCGTGCGCACTGAGCGGCTTGGCCTTCCGGCATTGATGAACATTCCGTGTGGGCCCTCGTCGTTCGAAAGCCGTGCAGCGACCACGTACGAGCGCCACTGGTGGATGCGGGTCGCAAAGAACCCAGGTTCCACGATCGGATAGCTGGTCGCGACGACCACGGCGGGCGCATGCACCTCGCCAGTTTCCGTGCGCACGACATATGAGCCCTCGCCTTCGACTCCGAGCACAGCCGATCGCTCGACGATCCGGCCCCCGGCCCCCAGCGTCGCCTCAGCGAGCCCGAGAAGGTAGCGCCGCGGGTGGAACTGCCCCTGATCCAGGAGCTGAACGGCGCCCGTCGATGCGAACGGCATATCCGCTCCTGTGGCAAGCCGCGCATCGAGACCGGCCCTCTTCGCTGCTTCGACCTCCCGCTCGATGGACTCGAGCTCCTCCTCGGTCTCCGCAACGACGTAGTTCGGCACAGCCTCCAGGTCGCAGGCGATGCTGTGCTCCTTGACGAGGCGGCGGACGAGATCGAGGCCCGCCAGCTGTACCTCGGCGTAACGACGCGCGGACTCCTCGTCGTAGTCGCTCTCCAGGCGCGAGTACACGAGGCCGTGGCCGGCCGTCACTTTGGCAGTGGTGAAGCCGGAGACACCAGAAGCAAGGTGCGCACCCTCGACGAGCAATACGCGCTGCCCAGACGTAGCAAGCAGGAGGGCCGTCGTGAGTCCGACGATGCCCCCTCCCAAGACGGCGACGTCGACCCTCTCGCTACCAACAAGAGAAGGAAGATCGGAGCGATCAGTGCTGTCGAGCCAGTAGGAAACGCGATCGACACGCGAGGGCGGCAGAGCGCGCTCGGAAGCCGGTCTCACGCCAATAGCTCTACCCAGTAGGCGCGCTCTTTGAAACGCGCGTACGGGTGCGACCTCGCTTGCCGTCTGGCCGGTGCGGGGTGGTGCGCAGGCTTCCCCCCGCGAGCTCGTCAGCCGCCGAATCCCCAATGGGGCAACCGCGGCGCATTCCCGGCCCTCCTGGCGCACACGATCCGCTCGGAAGCCAAATCCGCCCAGCCGAGCGGACCTCGAATGCCCATACGGGATAAGACACCTCTGCGAATCGCGCCTTTTTCTGGACTCAGTCAAGTCCCAGGACGTGGTGTAACACGTCGGCATGATCGGCGGCTCAGGCCGCGGTGAGCTCTCGGGCCTCCTCCTTGCCTGCTTCTTCTTTTTCTGGGTTGAGGACAACGTCCAGTGAGTGGTTGCTGAGGTAGCGGCGACCGACGAGCCATTCGTCGTTCTGCTCGATCACCACGCTGGCGGCGAGCCGGATGAGGGAGCGGTCGTTGGGGCGCCGCTATGTCAAGCCGCGAGCCTCCTGATCGGCGAGGAGGGCACGGTAGACGACGTTGCTGAGGTGGCGTTTCAGGCAACGGCGCGCCTCAGCAGCGCTCTTCCCCTCTCCGATCTTGTGCTCGAGGTAGATGCGCGCGGCGGGCTCCCAGCGGGCTTGCACCATCGCGATCGTGTACAGCGCCCTGTTGAGCTGTCGGTTGCCGCCGCGGTTGAGACGGTGCCGTTGGACCCGGCCACTGGATGCGGGCACGGGTGCGGTGCCAGTGTGGGCGGCGTAGGCGGGAGCGCTTCGGAAGCGGCCGATGCCGCGTGTCTCACCGAGGATCTTTGCGGCGACGATTGGACCGACGCCGCGAATCGCGAGCAGGTGCGTGCAGCCACGCGTCTTGAGCAGATCCTTGATCTCCTGCTCCAACCCGTCTGCGTCGCGTTCGAGCGCCGCCAGACGGTCGAGCGCCTGCAGCGCCAGGCGGCCACGGGTGGGGTCGTGCTGAGCGGCCCGGCGGGCGATCGAGCGTGCTCGGCGGACGTTCCCGGCCGAGGCGAGCGCGCCTGTCTTCGCCTGGTAGCCGGGCGCGGCGACGCGAAGCAGTGCGTGCACCCGGTTGCGCCAGCGGCCGGCCTCGACGATCAGTTGGTCGCGGGCATCGACGAGCAGTTTTAGCTCGTCGTCGAGGACGCTCGCGTCGAGGCGCGGAAGCCTCTCCCGGTCGCGTAGGCCGATCCTCGCGATCACGAGCGCGTCGCCTTGGTCGTGCTTGCCGCGCTGGCCGCTGCCGCGCCGACCGTCACAGGTCAGGGAAGCAGGGACGTCGACCAACTCTTCACCTTGCGCCAGCAGCCGACGGACGATCGCGAGGCCGTAGCCGCGTGCGTTCTCAATCGCGACCAACCGCGGCTGGGGCAGAGTCTCGAGCCACGCGCCCAGCCGCTCGAGCCCGCGCACGCCAGCATCGATGTCGATCCCTTCGATCAGCCTGCCCTGTTCGTCGATCGCGGCTGCCGCGTGCGAGCGCGAGTGTGCGTCGATCCCGACGATGATCATGCGATCCTCCTCCGCGAGTGGCCTACGATGCGTCGGGGCGTCTTGGACACTCCTACGT
>JACCTK010000069.1 GCA_013812465.1 Actinomycetota bacterium | reverse complement strand
TCATGGGGCGCCGTCGCCGCCTCCCTCTCGCCGTCGTCACGCTCGTCGACGCCGCCTCGCACAGCTTTCGCGCGGTTTGTCCAGGTGGCTCGCGTCGAGGGGGCCATCGCGTTGGATGCTAGGGATTCGCGCTGTTGCGTGGAGCGCTTGAGGCCTAGGCGCCGGGGAGCAATCCGCCCAGCCCCCCGAGATCGCCGGGAATGAGCCCCGACATCTTCGACTCCATCAGCCCTCGCGCCGAGCGGAGCGCCTCGTTCACGGCCGCCTGGATCATGTCCGCGAGGAGCTCGGGATCGTCCGGGTCGATCGCGCGCGGGTCGATCGTCAGCTCGACGATCTCGCCCGCGCCGTTGGCCTTGACGGTCACCATGCCTCCGCCCGCGGAGGCCTCGACAACCTCGTTCGCCGCCTCCTCCTGAGCCTGCGCGAGCTGTTCCTGCATCTTCTGCGCCTCGCGCAGCATCTTGTTCATGTCGAAGCTCATTTTTCATCCACCTCTCGTGCGTCGAGTTTCTCCTGGAGGAGCGAGATGAAGCCCTCCTCCGTAAGCGGTCCCTCGTCCTCCTCGGCGGCCGCGGTCTCGCCCGCCTCGAGCACGACGGCAAGCTTGCGGCCCGTGACCTCGTAGAGCGCGTCGCGGAGCAGGCCGATGTTCTGCGGCTCTGCGATCTGCTGGCGATGGAAGTCATTCCCCGTTGGAAACTCGAGAGTGAGAGTGTCGTCGGCGAGGCCGGTGGGCGTCGCCTCGGCCAGCAGGCTCGCCACCGGGATCGAGCGCTCCCGCACCGTCTCCACGATGCTCCGTTGCCAGGCGTCCGCAACCTGCTCCAGCTCGAGATCCGGTGGCTCGGAGGCGGGCTCCTCGATGCGCGCCGCCGGCTCCGGCGCGGTCGGGGCTGCTGCCTCTCGCGCGATCGGCGGAACAGCGGCGCCACGGCTCTCGAGCACCTCCACTCGATGGGCGAGCGACTCGCGCGAGAGATCGGCGTGCGGTCTCGTCACCTTCACGATCGCGAGCTCGAGCGGCAGTCTGGGGTCGCCTCCCTGACGCATATCCTCGACGGCCACCGCTAGCAGGTCGATCAGCCTGAGGACTGTCGGCTCCGGCAGTTGGTTGGCCTGTTGGCGCAGGAGCTCCTTGGTCTCTTCGGTGACGGGCAGCGACTCCGGGACCTGGCCCATGTGCTGGACGAGCAGGAGATGGCGCAGGTGCTCGAGCAGGTCGGTGACGAGGCGGCCGAGGTCCTGTCCCTGCTCTGCGAGCTCTTCGACGAAGACGAGCGCTCCTGCGGTGTCGTGGTCGACGACCATGTCGCAGAGTCGGAGCAGCGTGTCCTCCTCGACCGCTCCCACGAGCTGGAGAACGGCTTGGGCGTCGACCGATCCGTTGGTGGCCGCGGCCAGCTGGTCGAAGGTGGACACGGCGTCGCGAAACGAGCCATGGGCGCTGCGGGCGATGAGCGAAAGGGCCGAATCCTGTGCCTCGATGCTCTCCCCGTCAGCGACGCGGCGGAGCAGTGTGACGAGCTCGGAGAGCCGCGGGCGCTGAAAGACGAACGTCTGACAGCGCGAGCGCACCGTCGGGATGACCTTGACCAGATCGGTGGTGCAAAAGACGAAGAGGAGATGGGGAGGAGGCTCTTCGATCAGCTTGAGCAACGCGTTCCAGGCGGCGTCCGTCAACTGATGCGCCTCGTCCAGGATGTAGACCTTGTAGCGGCCCTCGACCGGCTGCAGAACGACGCGCTCCCGGATCTCGCGGATGTCGTCGATGCCGCGCTGAGAGGCAGCGTCCATCTCGACCACGTCGAGAGACGTGCCATTTGCGATCTCCACGCAGACATGGCAGGTCGTGTCCGGAGTCGGTGTCGGCCGGTCGGCCCCGAGGCAGTTCAGGGCCTTCGCGAGGATGCGCGCCATCGACGTCTTGCCGGTGCCGCGCGGGCCGGCGAAGAGGTAGGCCTGGCGAACCTGGTCGTGCTCGATCGCGTTTCGGAGCGTCCGCACGACGGCCTCCTGCCCCACCACGTCCTCGAAGCCCTGCGGGCGATACTTGCGGTAGAGGGCACTCACTCGGCGGATTCAAGCAGGTGCTCGGTGTCATGGCGTGAGCGCCTTGGCCGATTCGGCGCTCAGCGGGGTTTTTGCGCGCCGGCTGATGGGTAAGTGATAATTGAGGCAGAGTGAGAATGCTGCGGCTACACGAAGCGTGTGCGCGTGCACACACCGGTAGAGGAACAGCCTGGAGTATCCGGGTGTCCTCGTTTCTGGTCGTGGCTGCCTGCGCTTGGTCGGTGGCCATCGCTCCGGAGGCGTTTGCCGCTCCGGGCGATCCCAAGCAAGCTGCTCCTCCACAAGAGCTCTGGAACGCCTTTCCTCTCAACCCGAAGGGCGAACGGCTTGCTCCGAAGCGGCAACAGGCGCCCCCGAAGGCGCCCTTCACTCCGCCCGCGGAGCCGCAGGCTGTCGCCGAGACTCCTCCCGAGACCTCGAGCCGCGACCTCCCTCTGCCGGCCCTGATCTTGGGTGCGGGAGCATTCGTCCTCCTCGCTCTCCTCGTTCTCGCAGCAGCGCGCCTCCGCCGCGGCGTCGGTCAGCGCCGGCGTTCGGCGCCGCTCTGGCAGGGAACGACGGGAATCGAATCGAGTCCCGTCGCACGCATGCAGGAGTATGCGGACGTGGAGGTGTCGCTGACACAGCCATCGCGGTTCGGCACGGGAGACGTCGAAAGCCGGTCCGGCGGGCGAGATCGCAGACCTTCGTCCACCGAGTCCCCCCGACGCGGACGGAGGGGTTGAGCGTGCGCCAAGCCATCTGGAACGAGCGCACCGCTCCCGTTCTCGTAGGATCAGCCATCGCCATCGCGACCGGATCCCCGATCATCTACCTCGTCGGCTAGCCATGGCTTTCGACTCGCGACAGTCGCGTTCCGATCTCCTCCGGCGCGCGGTCGTCGCCGGAGGAGCGGTCGCTGCCGGAGGCGTGGTCGTCGCGGGACTGCCAACGCGCGCATCCTCAGCGCCGTCTCCGGCACAGGACATCCGGATTTTGAATCTCGCTTTGCTTCTCGAGCACGTGGAAGCGGCGTTCTACGCCGAGGCCCGTGCGAAAGGCGCTCTGCGCGGGGAGCTGCGCACGTTCGCCGAGGTCGTGGGAGGACACGAGCAGCAACACCTGGCTTTCCTGAAAAAGACGCTTGGTGGAAAGGCCCGCGCGAAGCCGAAGCTCGACTTCGGAAAGGCGACCACCGACCCTGATGCCTTCGTCGCAGGCGCTCTCGCGCTCGAGGACACGGGCGTGGCCGCGTACAACGGCCAAGCGACCAACCTGACGGCGGGAGCTCTCGCCGCGGCCGCGCGGATCGTCTCGGTCGAAGCTCGTCACGCCGCCTGGATCCGGTCGATCGTCGGTAAGACGCCTGCTGCAGATGCCACGGATTCCCCTTTGACCGAGGCCGAGGTTCTCGCGGCAATCCGAAAGACGGGGTTCCTCCGCTCCTAGCGGAGACCAGACGATGACGACGAAGCGAGACGGAGCGATCGAAGAAGTGGCCATGGACCTCGACCTCACGCTCGAGGAGCTCGATCCCGCCGGGGCCATCTGCGAAGCCCACGCGAGCGTCGACCGGGACTCCCGGGCCGGGTTCTTGCGTCGCGCGACGGTGGGAGGAGCGGCCCTGCTTGGCGCGCTGTCGGTCGTTCCCTCGGGCAGCTCGCAGTCGGCAGGCGACGTCGACATCCTCAACTACGCGCTCACTCTCGAATATCTCCAATCCGCCTTCTACACAGAGGCGGAGCGCATTCGCGCGCTCAGAGGGAACGCACGCGAGGCCGCGGAGGTCGTGGGCGCGGTCGAGCGCGCTCATGTACAGGCTCTGCGAACGGCGCTCGGCAGAGCCGCGGTCGCGCGTCCCACGTTTAACTTCGCCGGGGTGACAGAGAACCAGAGGCAGTTCTTGAAGACTGCCGTGGCCTTCGAGGATCTGGCCGTCGGCGCCTACAAGGCGCAGGCCCCGCGCCTCAAGTCTAAGCCCATCCTTGCCGTGGCCGTCTCGATCCACTCGGTCGAGGCACGGCATGCAGCCTGGATGCGGCGTCTGTTCGGAATCGTGCCGGCTGCCGACGCGTTCGACGAGCCCGTCTCGAGACCGCAGGCGACGAGAATCGTGGCGTCGACAGGCTTCATCACGTCGAGCGGTAAGACGGAGCGGAAGGCCAAGCCGAGATTCACGGGTTGAGCGCGCGCGGGCGACGGGGGCCGCTCATCGCCTCCGGCGTCGTCGCGTCGCTTCTGATCGTCGCCGCGCTTCTCGTGGTGCGGTTCGCAGGCTCGTCCTCCGCGTCGGTGTCCGAGCCCGCCGCGGCGCTGCCCGCTCCTGCCAGCCCTGCTTTCGGCATACCCGAGCCCCGGCCGCTCGGAGACCTGCGTCACGTCGCTCGCTGGAGCACGGTGACCCGAGCGGTGTCGGTGCGAGCTGCTCCGCGTGCGAATGCGCGCCCCATCGCCTCTCTCGATACACAGACGCCGGAGCAAACCGCGAACGTCGTTCTCGTCGAGGACCGGGCGGAGGACGGGGAAGGCGGTCTCTGGATCTTGGTTCGCATCCCTGCGCTGCCCGAGAATCGGACGGGCTGGGTTCCCCGCTCTGCCCTCGGCGCCTCCGAGTTCGTCCGGACGCGCCTCGTCGTCGACCTGGTGGGGCTCGACGCGACGTTGCTGGCCGACGGGCGCCCGGTGTTCAAGGCCGAGATCGGCATCGGCAAGCCCGCGTGGCCGACGCCGACCGGCGAGTTCTACGTGCGGAGCAGGATCCGAAGTCTGAGCGCGTTCTACGGGCCGCTCGCGTTCGGCACCAGCGCCCGCTCGGAGGTGCTCACCGACTGGCCGGACGGCGGCTTCGTCGGGATCCACGGAACGAGCGAGCCTCAACTGCTGCCGGGTCGCGTCTCCCACGGCTGCATTCGCATGCGCAACGCGGACATTCTCCGGCTCGGCAAGCTGATGCCAGTCGGCACGCCCGTGACGATCCATTGAGTCAAAAGAAAGCCCGGCCGCGCGCTCCCTCTTCGAGACGGGCATCCTCGGAGGTGTCCCCGCCGCCGGCTCGGATCGGGCGGAGCCGCGGCACCTGAGAGGGAGTCCTTAGCGCTGCTTCCTTCCGGACCTGACGCGGTTCGGACGCTCCCAGTGCGCGGAACCCGATCTGTCAACACCACGTGCGAGA
>JACCTK010000025.1 GCA_013812465.1 Actinomycetota bacterium | reverse complement strand
ACGCAGGGAGCGGCAATATGCGGGCATATTGGCGCGACCGAGGACGCCGCCTCGTGGTGCGTGGCGCCTGCCAGGCATCCTGATCCACTTTTTGGACGGGCCCTTAAGCCTCCCTAGCCTGCGCTCGAGCCGCTCAGACGAGGAAGCGCCGCACCGCAGAGACCGTCTCTTCGAGCGCGTCCCACAACACGGTGTGTCCGCCGGGGACGACGACGACCTCAAGCAGTTCCCCGAGCGCCTCGCGGTGCGCGTCGAGCAGGTGGTCGTACGGCAGATACGAGCTCTCGCCGAGCACGAGCAGCGTCGGCACGCAAACTCGCTCGAAGAGCGGCGGCTGTGAGGCCATCTCGCCGTAGGCCGCCACGACCGCCGCCTGGCTGTAGCGGTACCGGTAGCTGCCGTCCTCCCAGACGAGGTGCCCGCGCAGCTCCTCCTCGACGAGCTTGCGGGGCGCGCGCGCGAGCTGGCTCTCGTCGTAGCGCCGGTCGACTCCCTCCTCGAAGGAGACATACGCACGGTCCTTGCGCGCGTTCTCGGCGGCGAAGAGCGCGATCTCGGGAAGGACGTGGATCGCCGGGTCGAGCAGGACGAGCTTCGGCACGAGCTTCGACGCGCGAGCCGCGAGCTCGAAAGCGAGCCGGCCGCCGAACGAATGGCCGATCAGGATGGCGGGCGCGGCGCCCACCGTGTCGATGATCGCGTCGAGGTGTGCTTCGAGATCCCAAGGCGGCTCATGCGGCGAGGAGCCGTGGCCGAGCAGATCCGGGGCGAGGACGTGAAAGCTCGAAAGTCTCTCCGCGAGCTTCGCAAAATGTCTTCCGTGATTGGTGACCCCGTGCAGGCACACGACTCTCTGCGCCTCGCGCGGGCCCCACTCCTCGAGATGGAGGCTCAAACGGTCTCGTGCAGCGCGTCGAGCGACTCCGGGACCATCTCGGTCCGCTGCTCGTCCTTCATCTTCACGAGCGACCAGATCACGCTGCCGTCCTTGTCGATCAGGAACGTTCCGCGGTGCGGCGCGCCGGTCTCGACGTTGAAGACACCGTACGTCTTCGCGACCGCCCCGTGCGGCCAGAAGTCCGAGGCGAACGTGTACTCGGCCCCGAGCTCCTTCTTCCACGCCTGCCGCGCGGCGGATGGGTCGCAGGAGACGAACACGATCTCCGTCTGAGCGTTGCGAAAGGAGTCGAGGTTCTCCTGGAGGTCGCGGGCCTCGTCCTCACAGACAGGGGTGAACGCGAACGGGTGGAACACGAGGAGAACGTTCGAGCGGCCGCGGAAGTCGGCCAGCCGCACCCGCTCCTCGTGCGTCACCGCGAGGTCGAACTCGGGCGCTCGCTCACCTGTCGTCATCGTCATCCGCGTGTTCCTCCCCTTGGCCGCTCGGGCGATAGTAACGACGGCCCTCGAGCTCTTCCGGGAGATACGAGACCTCGAACCCTTCCGGGTCGTCGTGCGGATAGCGATAGCCCTCACCGTGGCCGCGCGCCTTCGCGCCCGCCTTGTGACCGGTCGAGCGCAACATCGCCGGCGGTCTCGCGTTTCCGTGCGCGCGCACGTCGCGGCGCGCCTCCCAGATCGCCAGCGCCGAGGCGTTGGACTTCGGCGCGCGGGCGAGGTAAATCGCCGCCTGGGCGAGGTTGAGCTGCGCTTCGGGGAGTCCGACATGCTCGAGCGCCTGCGCGGCGGCCACCGCCACGACCAGAGCGTTCGGGTCGGCGTTGCCCACGTCTTCTGACGCGAGGATGACCATGCGCCTCGCGATGAAGCGCGCGTCTTCTCCCGCCTCCAGCATCGCCGCGAGGTAGTAGACGGACGCGTCGGCGTCTCCCCCGCGCATCGACTTGATGAAGGCAGACGCGAAGTCGTAATGCTGGTCGCCCTTGCGGTCGTACAGCAGCGGACGCTTGCGCGAGGCATCGAGGACGTGGCTCTCGGCGAGTGGGACTTCCTCCGCGCGTGCTGTCGCTTGCGCGAGCTCGAGGATCTGCAGCGCAGCACGGGCACCGCCGCCCGCGCGGTCGGCGAT
>JACCTK010000419.1 GCA_013812465.1 Actinomycetota bacterium | reverse complement strand
CGTCCGCGCCGAGCTCTTCCAGCAGATGCACGAGGTTGTAGGTGAAGGAGTCGTAATTGTCGATCATCAGGACTAGCATCGCGGTCAGTCCTGAATGTTGCACCACAAAGCGCAACATTCAAGACCTGACCCCGGCTAGGCTGGCCGCATGGCTCGTTCGGTCATCGTCTCGGCCGTGCGGACGCCGTTCGGGCGGCTCGGCGGCGGGCTTGCGAAGATTCCCGCGACGGAGCTGGGATCGACGGCGATTCGCTCCGCGCTCGAGCGCTCCGGCCTCGAGCCCGGCGAGGTCGAGTACGTGATCATGGGTCAGGTTCTGCAGGCGGGAGCCGGCCAGGCGCCGGCGCGACAGGCTGCGATCGGCGCGGGAGTTCCGAAGGAGATTCCCGCCGACACGATCAACAAGGTGTGCGCGTCGTCGATCCGGGCGCTCGAGATCGCCGACCTGATGATCCGAGCGGGTGGCCACGACGTGGTGGTCACGGGCGGCATGGAATCGATGTCGAATGCGCCCTATCTCTTGCCGAAAGCCCGGTTCGGCTATCGGCTCGGCAATGGCGAGGTCGTCGACCACATGGTCTTCGACGGGCTCACGTCCACGTTCGACGGGCTGCACATGGTGCAGCAGGCGTCAAGCGTCTCTCGGGAGCTCGGGATCTCGCGCGAGGATCAGGACGAGTGGGCCTTCCGCTCGCAGCAGCGAGCCGCCGCGGCCGAGGACGAAGGGCGGTTCGCAGACGAGCTCGTGCCGGTCGGTGACGTGATGGCCGACGAGGGGATTCGGCGTGACACCACGCTCGAGAGGCTCGCCGCGCTCCAGCCCGTGTTCGATCCCGAGGGGACGACGACGGCTGGAAACGCGCCCGGAGTGAACGACGGGGCGTCGTGTGTGATCGTGTGCTCGGAGGAGTTCGCGAAGCGCCGAGGGCTCGAGCCGCTCGCCACGATCCTCGCCCAGGGATACGTGGCAGACGACTTCGCGTATCTCGCTCGCACCCCCGCGCGGGCCGCCGAGCAGGTTCTGGCGAAAGCCGGGAAGACGATCGGCGACGTGAAGCGCGTCGAGATCAACGAGGCGTTCGCGTCGGTTGCGAAGAACTCGACCAAGATGCTTGGCGCCGACGAGGAGATCGTGAACGTGAACGGCGGCGCGGTCGCGCTCGGTCATCCCATCGGCGCGTCCGGCGGCCGGATCGTGTCCACGCTCGTGCACGAGCTCAGGCGTGAGGGCGGCGGGCTCGGCCTGGCGGCGATCTGCTCGGGCGGCGGGCAGGGCGACGCGCTGCTCATCGAGGTCGAATGACGGCGAGCCAGATGCTTGATCGGGAATTGACGCGCAGCCGGCGCCGTGTCGTGGCCGTCATCCGGCCCGCCGTGAATTCCCGATCATGCATCAAGTAACAGACTGTTACTTGGCGTGATTCGCGGCGTTTTTCTCGTGTTGCTCGGGGCTGTCGCGCTCGGGCTCGTCGGGGCGGGGGAGGCGCAGGCGTGTGTTTGCGCGAGGCAACCTCTCGACGAACGGCTGGACGACGCGGATGCCGCGGTTGTGGCCCGTCTCGTGGAGGTGCGCGAGACCTTGTCCTTCCCGCCGCAGCGGACTCTCTCGTTCGAGGTCGACCAGCGTGTCAAGGGTGACATCGAGGAGCGATTCGACATCAAGTCGTCGGCTCGGAGCGATTGCGATCTCACCGTCGAAGAGGGAGTGCCCGTCGGGCTCCTGCTCACACGTGGACCGCGTGGGGAGTGGCAGGGCACGGCGTGCAGCATCGTCGGGGCAGGCGAGCTCGTCGCCGAGGGCGGGGAGCCGCGGGGCGGCGGCATCAAGATCGTGATCGGCGTGCTCATCCTCGCGCTCGTTCTCTCCTGGGCGCTCCGGCGCAAGGTTCGTGGAGCGCGACCCGAGCTGCCCGGAGCGCCGGAGCCATAGATACTCCTGGCGTGCGCTTCGATCACGTGCTCGTCGTCGGCGCCGGACAGATGGGCGGTGGGATCGCTCAGGTCGTGGCGGCTTCCGGCCGCCGAGTCTCGCTTCACGACGAGGTAGCGGGTGCGCCGGAGCGAGCGCTCGAGACGATGCGGCGAAGTCTGCAGAAGCTTGCCGAAAAGGGCGGCGGGGACGGGGCTGGCGTCCTCGAGCGAGTGGAGATCGTGCCGGATCTCGTCGCGGCCGACCTGATGATCGAGGCCGTGATCGAGGATGTCGACGTCAAGCAGGACCTCTTCCAGCGCGCGGACTCGATCCTCCCTCCGGCGGCGATTCTCGCCTCGAACACGTCCTCGATACCCATCGCGTCGCTGGCGGAGACGACAAACCGGCCCCAGCAGGTGATCGGTATGCATTTCTTCAATCCTGTGCCGGTCTTGAAGCTCGTCGAGGTCATCAGCGCAGCGCAGACCTCTGAGGAGACTCGCGCCGCGATCGTCGCTCTCGCCGAAGACCTCGGGAAAGTCCCGGCCGAGGCGCGCGACGCTCCGGGCTTCGTGTCGAACCGAATTCTCATGCCCTTCTTGAACGAAGCGGCCTACGCGCTGATGGAAGAGGTCGCCGAGCCGGAAGCGATCGACACGATCGCCAAGCTCGGGTTCGCCCACCCCATGGGGCCGCTCGCGCTGGCGGATCTCATCGGGCTCGACACCTGCGTCGCGATCATGGAGGTCCTGCTCGAAGGGCTCGGAGATCCGAAGTATGCGCCCTGCCCGCTCCTCCGAGAGCACGTCGCGGCAGGCAGGCTCGGCCGCAAGTCTGGCCGCGGCTTCTACGAGTACACGTAGCCCACCTCGCCGAGAGCCTGCGAGTGCCCGGGGGCAGCCGTCCCTGTGGATAGATCCGCGCTCACTTGTTGCACTTCGAGCTGTCCGGGTGGGACATGTCCAGGGTCAGACCCTGGTTTCAAACGTCACATACGCGGCCGCGAGCCCACGCTGAGGCGAGCCGTATAGTCAGTCGGCATGGACTTCGAGCTCACCGCCGACCAGCGCGAGATCCAAGGCCTCACGCGGGAGCTGGCCGAGGCCGAGATCGTCCCGAACGCCCCGGCCTGGGATCGCGACCACCGTTTTCCCGACGAGCTCTTCCCGAAGCTCGCCGAGCTCGGATTGATGGGCGTGTGCGTGCCCGAGGAGTACGGCGGCGCGGGCGCCGACTTCCTCTCGTACATCCTCGTCCTGGAGGAGCTCTCACGCGCGGATGCCGGCGTGGGGGTGACCGTCGCGGTGCACACCAGCGCGACGACGCTCCCGATCCTCACCTTCGGCACCGAGGAGCAGCGATCGCGGTTCGTCCCGCCGCTTGCTCGCGGCGAGCAATTCGGCGCGTTCGCGCTCACCGAGTCGGGTTCCGGCTCTGATGCGGCCTCGCTGCGTACGACTGCGGATCCGCAGAGCGACGGCTGGAGGCTCACCGGCTCCAAGCAATGGATCACGAACGGGTCGCGAGCAAGCACGTTCATCCTCTTCGCGCGTACCGATCCCCAGACCGCCGGGGCGCGAGGCATCTCCTGCTTCGTCCTCGACGCGGCGCACGTCGTCGTGACACACGAGACGGAGAAGCTCGGGCTGAACTCGTCCACGACGTGCGACCTCGCGCTCGAGAACGTCCACGTCGACCGGGACCGCCTGCTGCATGAGGAGGGGCGCGGTTTCCGGGTCGCGATGGCGACGCTCGACGGGGGACGGATCGGGATCGCCGCGCAGGCGCTCGGGATCGCCCAAGCCGCCTACGACGTCGCGCGCGCATACGCGCAGGAGCGTGAGCAGTTCGGTCGACGGATCGCGGACTTCCAGGCGATTCAGTGGAAACTCGCGGATATGGCAACCGAGATCGACGCAGCTCGCCTTCTGACCTACCGGGCGGCATGGCTCAAGCAGCAGGGCCGCCCGCATACGGAGGAGGGCGCGAAGGCGAAGCTCTTCGCCTCGGAGATGGCCCGCCGTCAGACGGGCGAGGCGATCCAGATCCTCGGCGGCTACGGCTACACGAAGGAGTTCCCGGTCGAGCGCTACTACCGGGACGCCAAGATCACCGAGATCTACGAGGGGACGAGCGAGATCCAGCGACTCGTCATCGCGCGCTCCATCCTTGGACGTCAGCTCCGCGACGAGCCCGTATCTCAGGGTCGCCACTCATAGCGGGCGTCCGGCTCGCGCTCCTCGTTGTCCGACCCGTCCGTGAGCTCGATCAGGCGGCATCCGCGTCGCTCGTAGAACCGTCGCGCGCGGTCGTTCCGTTGGAAGACCCAGAGCTCGAATCCTTCCGGGCGCTCGAGCTTGACGTTCTCGAGCAGCGCGCTTCCGACGCCTCGACCCTGCGCATCCGGATGGACGTAGAAGTGGCCGAGCAAACCATCCCTCAGCGATGCGAAGCCGACGAGACGGCCGTCCATCTCCCCGACCGATACTTCGTGTCCCGGGGCCATGACGCGCCGGACCCAGTCCCGCATCTCTTCGTCCGAGTGGAGCCGCGGCAGGAATGTCAGCCCGCGAAACGATGCGACGTAGATGTCCGCGATCGTGTCGATCTCGTGTTCTCGCGCGGGCCTGACGAGCACGCCGCCTAATCTACGACGCGTGGCACCGCGAGACCGAGACGAGCCCGTTCGGTTGACGAAGATCTACACGCGCGGCGGGGACGCGGGCGAGACCTCGCTCGGTGACGGCAGCCGCACCTCGAAGCTCGATCTGCGGATCGCGGCGTACGGAGCGGTCGACGAGCTGAACGCGGCGATCGGCCTCGTCCTGGCGGCCGACTGCCGTGACGAGATCTTCGAGCTGCTGACGCAGGTCCAGAACGAGCTCTTCGACCTCGGCGCCGACCTCTCCGTTCCGCTGGAGAACGAGGGACGGCTGCGGGTCACCCAGGAGCAGGTCGACGCGCTCGAGCAGGAGTGCGACCGCTTCAATGCCGAGCTTCCGGAGCTCAGGAGCTTCGTGCTGCCGGGCGGGGGCGAGGTCGCCGCGCGCATGCACATCGCGCGCACCATCTGTCGGCGGGCCGAGCGTGAGGCGCTCTCGGCTTCCCGCGAGCACGACGTCAACCCGCTCGTCCTCGTGTACTTGAACCGTCTCTCCGACCTTCTCTTCATCCTCGCGAGGGCCGCAAACGCGGCCGACCGCCGAGAGGAGCCGCTCTGGAGGCCTGGGAACTCGGGCTAACGCTCGTCGGCTCGTTCGTCGCCGGCTACCTCGGATCGATGCTGGGTCTCGTGCTGGGGACGCTCCGACTGCCGCTGATCGTCCTCGTGACCGGGAGCCCGCTCGCTGCCGCGGGGACGAACATCGCGATCTCGGCGGCGTCGGCCGGCGCCGGCGGGTGGAAGCACGCCCGCGAGGATCGCGTGGACTGGCGCGTCGTCCGCTGGACGGCGCCACACTCGATCGCGGGGGCCATTCTGGGCGCCCTGCTGGCGAACGATGTGCCGGAGGCGCTCCTGTACGGGCTGATAGCCGGAGTGCTGGTCTGGAGCGGGATCGATCTCGCTTTCCGCCCAATCGCCCCGCTCGCGCGCGACCGCCTGCGCGTCGCGCGCGGCAGCGGGCTCGCCTTCGCGATCGGCATTCTCGGAGGCGCGGCCGGCGTCATTCTCGGAACCCTTCGCATGCCTGCGCTCGTCCGATCCGTTGGCCTCGACGTGCGCCGGGCGGCGGGGACGAACCTCGTCGTCGGATTCCTGCTCGGGGTCGCGGGGTTCGCCACCTACGCCGCCGGCACGGGCGTGGAGTGGGCCGTGCTTGCCGCCGGCCTGGCGGGGGCCATTCCCGGGGGATGGCTGGGTGCTCGCGCGACCGGGCGGCTGCCGGAAAACGTGCTGCGCCTGGCGCTCGGCGCGGTTCTCGTCCTCGTAGGCGCGGTCTTTGCCGCGCAGGCGCTCGTTTTGGCCTAGGGGCGAGGCCCGCGTCGCCCTCGATGTTCCACCGACGGGAGGGCGAGGGCGACCCGCTCTTATGCCACGGCCGGCCAGCGCTCGCGGAGCCATTCGACGAGATCGATCGCCGAGCGGGGAGTGGCCACATAGAACCCCTGGGCGTAGTCGCAACCCCACGCGCCGAGGACGTTCCAGGCTTCCCGGGTCTCCACTCCTTCCGCGACGACGGTGAGGTCGAGCGCATGCCCGATCTCGATCAGCCCGCGAACGAGCGCCGCATCGGTCGCGCTGCGGCCGAGGCCGTGGACGAACGCGGCGTCGATCTTCAACTCGTCCAGAGGGAGGACTCGGAGCGCGGCAAAGGACGCGGCGCGGCCACCGTCGTCGAGAGAGAGCCGCACGCCGAGGCTGGAGAGACGACTGAGAGCATCCTCGTCGAGCTCGGAGCCGGCGCCCGGACCTGCGGGGACGATCTCCAGGGTGAGCCCGCCCGGCCGGACCTTGAACGAGCCCAGGAGCCCCGCGAGCCCTTCGATGAACAACGGGTCGTCGATCAGCTTGTACGGCACGTTCACCGACACCCCGAGGTCGTGCCCTGCCTCCGCCCAGATCTGCGTCGAGCGAAGCGCGTCGGCGACGACGACGAATGTGAGCTCGCGAACGAGGGGCGTTCTCTCGACGTGTGGGACGAACTCGGCCGGCAGGAGCAGCGCCTGATCGGGAAGCAGACGGCGGACGAGCGCCTCCGCGGAATGCGGCTCGCCGGTCTGGAGGTCGATGATCGGCTGGTAGACGACGACGAGCTCGTTCCGCGTCATGGCGGTCTCCACGTCGCGGATGACGCCGGCATCGACTCCGCGCCTGACCAGCGGGTCGTCGGAGCTATCGCGCTTGGTCGCGTACATC
>JACCTK010000354.1 GCA_013812465.1 Actinomycetota bacterium | reverse complement strand
GAGTGGCCATAGCTCTGCACGGCTTGGAAGGCGGTGGTCGGACTCGCTCCGCGGAAGACACAGCTCGGTTGCACCAGACGTCGGCACACCTCGGCGTCCACCCGAAGCGAGAGCCCGCGCCGGAGCTCTGCCTCGGCCGGGGGCGTCTGGGTGATGGAGGCCGAGACCGAGTCGCCGACCAAGGTGGCTTGCACCGGCTTTTTCGCGGCGCCGTTTGCGGTGACGAGAAGCGCCGCCGTGACGAGCGACGCGAAGACGATCGAGACGCGTGGCACGCGAGACACGCTAGCCCACGATCGGGAGGGCACCCGTCACACGCTCGACAGCGAGAGCTCAAGGAGTCCGCGGTCGTAGAGGCCGGGCATGCCCGGCCCCCTACCCATGCCCCGCGGTAGGGATCGCCCGGTAGGAGCGCGAATCACCGCCTATGCCTGAGCTATCCTCCGAGGACGGGCGCCTGAGGGGCGCTCGTCGGCTGTCATGCGAACTACTCTGAAGCGAGGCTTAGGGCGCGCTTCGTCGCCCAACGGAGACGGGAACCCCGTTCTTCCTCCCGGCGCGTCCTCGCCCATGATCGTCTATCGGCAGCCCCCGCCGGAGCGCCGCTCACGTATGGGTCTGGTCGGGCAGATCGCGCTCTGGCTCGGGGCGGCGACGCTCATTCTCGCAGCCGGTTCCGCAGGAGGCGCCTACCTCTACTTCCACGAGTCCGTCGCGGCTGTGGCGGCGAAGGATCCAGCGGTGAAGAAAGCCGCCCGCGAGCTCCAGGTCCCGCTTCCCGGCCGCCCCGCGGTCGCGCTCGTGATCGGATACGACCACCGCCGCACAGACGGCAAGGGGGCGGCATCCCGCTCGGACACGCTCATGCTCATCCGCGCCGACCCGGCAACGGAGTCGGTCTCGCTTCTCTCCTTCCCGCGCGACCTGCAAGTGGAGGTGCGCTGCCCTGGCAAGGCGGCGTTCTTGGGAAAGATCAACTCGGCGTATCAGGAGTGTGGCCCCCGGGGATCGCTGCAGACGGTCACCGGGCTCACGGGAATTCAGGTCAACTACCTGATCACTGTCAACTTCCGCGGCTTCCGTGAGATCGTCGACCGGCTCGGCGGGGTCTGGGTGGACGTCGACCGCCGCTACTTCAACGACCGTGGCGGTCCGTTCGGCTACGCGACGATCAACCTCAGTCCGGGCTATCAGCAGCTCACCGGACGCCGGGCGCTCGACTTCGTCCGTTACCGCCACAGCGACTCCGATCTCTACCGCGTCGCGCGACAGCAGCAGTTCGTGAAGGGGTTCAAGACCCAGGTGCAGTCGAGCTTCAAGGCGCTCGCGCTGCCCAAGGTGGTCAATGCGATCACGAACAACGTCCAGGTCGCGCAGGGTGGCGGGGACGACGTGCCGGGCCGCACCGTTCTCTCCTATGCGCTCTTCGCCTACGGGCTGCCGCGCGGCCACGTCTTTCAGACGAAGATCGAGGGACTCGAGGGCATCAACGACCTGACCACGGACTCCTCGAATGTGATCCGCGCCGTTCGGACGTTCACGCATCCTGACCTCGACTCGTCGGACAAGGCGACCGCCGTCGCACTCGGTGAGAAGTTGAAGCGCCGGGTGCCGGCGCCCCGCGACACGAGCGTGACCATCCTGAACGGGAACGGCGTCGAGGGCTCGGCGACGACCGCCGGCTTCCAACTCAACGAGCGCGGGTACCAGATTCGCACCCCACCGAACGGCCTGCCCGCGAACGCGCCGAGATTCGACTACTTCCGCACCCAGGTCTACTACGCGCCGAGAGCGCGCGGCGCGAGCCTGGCGGCTACGAAAGTCGCGAACCTCTTCGGCTCCGCCGAGACCGAGCGTCTCCCGAGAGCGATCTCACAGCTTGCGAACGGCGCCATGCTGACCGTTGTCGTCGGCAGGACCTTCCATGGAACCCTCGCCTCGTCTGCGATCGACCAGACCCCACGGCGTGAGCGACCGAACGTCGTGTTCGCGCCGAGCGCGGCCCGCGATCTCCTGCGCGAGCGCCGTTCGCGCGTTCCCTTCCCGCTGATGCTGCCGACCGTGATCGAGCGCAGCTCCTGGACCGACCGGACGACGCCCGTCCGCCTGTACTGGATCGATCCGGGCGAGAAGCACAAAGCCGTGCGACTCGTCTACAGCATTGGCTCGAACGAGTACTGGGGCGTGCAGATGACGGATTGGGACGACGCACCGGTGCTCGCGGACAAGAGTCACACGCGCAGGATCAAGGGGCGCATCTACGACCTCTACTACGACGGGCCGAAGCTGCACATGGTCGTCCTGCGGACGAAGCACGCGCGCTACTGGGTGATCAACACCCTCCTCGACCGCCTCTCGAACGAGACGATGCTCGCGATCGCCAAGGGCTTGAAGCCGTTGGCGAGAGGGAAGAAGAACTGAAGATCGCGGTCTTCGGCGCCGGCTACGTCGGCCTGGTCACCGGCGCCTGCTTCGCCGACCTCGGACATGACGTTGTCGTGCGAGACATCGTCGCCGAGAAGATCGAGACGCTGCGACGGCGTGAGGTTCCGATCCACGAGGAAGGCCTTTCGGAGTTGCTCGAGAAGAACCGCGAGCGGTTGAGCTTTACGACGGAGGTCGAGGACGCGCTGGCCGAGGCGGACGTCGTGTACGTCGCAGTCGGCACGCCGCCGACGCGCTCCGGCGACGCGGACCTGACAGCGGTCTGGACGGTCGTGGACGAGCTGCCGCGGGTCGAGCGGAGGATCGTCCTGACCATGAAGAGCACCGTGCCGGTGGGAACCGGCAATGCCGTGCGCCACCGTTTGACCGAGCGGGGGTTCGAGAACGTCGGCTACGTCTCGAATCCCGAGTTCACAGCGGAGGGAACCGCGGTTCGTGACTTCATGCACCCGGACCGGATCGTCATCGGGGCCTTCGACGCGGCGGACGGCGATGTCGTCGAGCGGCTGCACGCGGGCATCGACGCCCCGGTTCTCCGCAGCGACGTCAACTCGGCGGAGATGATCAAGCTTGCGGCGAATGCCTTCCTGATGACCCGCATCAGCTTCATCAACGAGATCGCGAACGTCTGCGAGGCAACAGGCGCCGACGTGGTGAAGGTCGCCGAGGGAGTCGGGATGGACAGGCGTCTCGGGCCGCACTTCCTGCGCGCGGGAATCGGCTACGGGGGAAGCTGCTTTCCGAAAGACTCGCTAGCGTTGAAGCAGCTTGCCTCGAACTCCGGCTACCACTTTCAGCTGCTCGCGGCGGTCATCGAGGTCAACGAGCTCCAGAAGCGACGCGTGGTCGGCAAGCTTGAACGCCGACTCGGCTCGCTTCGAGGGAAGAAGATCGCGCTCCTCGGGCTCGCCTTCAAGCCCGGCACCGACGATATGCGGGAAGCTCCAAGTCTCGTGCTCGCCGCCCGTCTGCAGGCAGAGGGCGCCGAGGTGCGCGCTTGGGACCCGGTCGCCGTCGCGGCGGGTCAGCTCGGCCGGGTCGAGATCGCCGAATCGGCGCTCGAGGCGCTAGAGGGCGCGGACGCGGCCGTGATCGTGACCGAGTGGCCGGAGCTTCGCGACCTCGACTGGGCCGAGGCCGGGGCGCGGATGCGGAATCGACTGTTGGTCGACGGACGCAACATGCTCGACCCGGCGACGCTCAGAGCTCTCGGGTTCGAATACGAGGGCATCGGACGGGCCTTCACGTGAGCCTGCCGGCGGTGGTGCTCGTCGGTGGCCAGGGCACCCGGCTTCGACCTCTAACCGACCGGACGAGGAAGGACATGCTCCCGCTCGTCGACCGGCCGCTTCTCTCCTATACCTTCGAGCACCTGGCGCGGCACGGGGTCTCCCGGGGAATCGTCTCGTGCGGCTACCTGCCGGATCAGATCGGCGCCGCGTTTGGCAAGGAGTACGGCGGCCTCGCTCTCGAGTACGCGGTCGAGCCGGCGCCGCTCGGAACCGGCGGGGCGATCGGATTCGCCGCGCGAGAGCTCGAAAGCAGCTTCTTCGCGTTGAACGGCGACTCGCTCCGCGAAGCCGATCTCTCCGAGCTCGTCCGCTTTCACCGCTCCACCGGCGCCAAGGCGACGATCTTGCTCACCCCTGTGGCCGACCCCAGCCGCTACGGGCTCGTGAGGACCGCCACGGACGGCCGGGTCGAGAGCTTCCTCGAGAAGCCGCGCCCCGAGGACATCGACACCGATCTCATCAATGCCGGTCTCTACGTGCTCGAGCCCGAGGTGCTGGAGCTTGTCCCCGAGGGTCGCGCGGTCTCCATCGAGCGCGAGGTCTTCCCGCGGCTGGCCGAGGCCGGCACGGTGTTCGGCGTGGCTCTTCCCGGGTACTGGCTCGATGTCGGGACGCCGGAGTCGTACCTGCAGGCGCACCGCGACGTCCTCGAGCGAACCTTCACGACCGAGGTGGGAGAGGCTCTCGGGTCCGACTTCACGTTCGTCGATCCGAGCGCAGAGGTCGACTCCGGAGCTCGCTTGGTGCCGCCGGTCTACGTCGGCCCGGGCGCGGTGGTGGAATCCGGCGCGCGGGTGGGCAGCCTCGCGGTGGTCGGGGCGGGGACCTGCCTGGGCAAGGGCGCCATCGTCGAGAACGCGGTCGTCGGCGCGCGTGCCACCCTCGGGGCCGGCTCGGTGGTCGTCGGCTCCGTGGTCGGAGACGAGGCGCGCCTCGGTGACGGGTGCGAGGTGCGAAATCTCGCCGTGATCGGCCCGGGCGCCGTGCTCGGAGCGGGAAACGAGCTCGACCACGGCCTCCGCGTCGGCGCCGACCAGCGAATTCCGGAGAAGGCGCTCCGCTTCTCGTGAGCAAGGGCACCGGCGCGACGTTCGGGTTCACCCCACGCCGGGTCGAGAAGCCCTGGGGCTGGGAGCTGATCTGGGCGGAGGCAGAGCAGTACGTGGGGAAGCTCCTCTTCATCCGTGCGGGTGAGGCGCTGAGCCTCCAATACCACGAGGTCAAGGACGAGTCCTGGCTCGTCCACGAGGGGCGGGCACGGCTGGAGTTCGGCAGGGCCGGAGACGGCGAGCTCGAGGTGGTGGAGGTCGGGCCGGGAGAAGCGCTCCGCTACCCGCCGCGCACTGTGCACCGCGTCACCGCGCTCGAGGACACCCTCATCCTCGAGGTCTCGACACCGCACTTGGACGACGTCGTCCGCATCGAGGACCGCTACGGGCGAGAGGGCACGTCTGCCGCCTGACCTTGTGACACTGTGTCACTAGGCTCGCTTTCTGGCTCGCGGTGGGCTGCGACGGCGGCGACCACCAGCGTCACGCCGACGACCTCGCTCCACGACGGCAGCTGGCTCAGCACGAGGATCCCGACGACGGTCGCGGTCGCCGGCAGGAGCGACACCAGAAGCGAGTAGGTCGCGCGCCGCAGGCGAGCCATCGCCAGCTGGTCGAAGACGTACGGCACGACCGAAGACGCGATGCCCACCCCGACGCCCGCGGTGAGAGCGACCGGGTCGAGAAGTGCCGGCGCCGCGCTCCAGCCGGCGAGGGGAGTCACGCAGACCGCCGCGACCAGCATCGCGGCCGCCAGGCCGTCGATCCGTCCGATCCCCGGGATTCGCGAGAGCCGGTGGGCGAGCACGATGTAGAGCGCGAACAGTGCGGCGTTGGCGAACGCGAAGGCGAGACCGACCGGCTCGCCCTCGAGCTCCACGTCGGTCAGGAGGTAGACGCCGAGGACCGCGAGACCGAGCGCTGCGGCGTTCCTCCCGGTCCTGGCGCCGAGAGCGGCGAGCAGGATCACGGGCAGGAACTCGATCGCGGCGACGGTGCCGAGCGGAAGCCGGTCGATGGCGACGTAGAAGCACACATTCATGACCGCGAAGACTGCGCCGAGCGCGAGAACGATCCTCCGTCCGTCCCGATCGAGTCCGGCCAGCCGCCGCCACGGCCGCCGCCAGAGAGCGAACACCGTTGCCGCGCTCGCGATCCTGAGCCAGGCGACGCCCAGCGGGTCTACCCGAGCGAAGAGGAGCACGGCGAAGGCCGGCCCCAGGTAGTGGAAGATCGCGCTGCCGACGAAGAACGCCTCGGGCCGCGTTCTCTCGGCGAGACGGACGAGCGTCGCAGACACACCTGCATGGTCGCAAGCGATCTGTCATCCTGGAATGGGCGATCAACGGACTTAGGAGCTAGATGCCAAGAAAAGCACGGACTCAGGACACGATGGCCTACGAAGCGACTCTCCTGGATGAGATCAACCTCCGACTGCTGACGGAGCTGCGAGTGGACGGCCGCATCGGCATCGCCGAGCTCGGCCGGCGAATCGGCATGTCGGCGCCCGCCGTCGCCGAACGCGTGCAGCGGCTCGAACGAGCGGGGGTGATCGCCGGCTACCGCGCCGAGATCGACCCGTCGGCAGTCGGCTTCCCGGTGTCCGCGGTCGTTCGGATCAGGCCCTCACCGGGACAGCTCCAGCGCATCCCGGAGATCGCAAGAGAGACGGCCGAGGTGGGGGAGTGCTACCGGATCACCGGGGAGGACTGCTACCTGCTCCGGCTGTACCTGCGCTCGATCGACGAGCTCGAGGACGTGCTCGACCGCTTCACGCCGTTCGGGCTGACCACGACGTCGATCATCCACTCCACCCCCGTTCCGCGGCGCGGGCCGCCGATCGGAACCTGAACTTTGACACACCTGTGCTAAGGTTCTACTCATGGATAACGTTTCGGTGGGACAGGCAGCGTCTCGCAGCGGGTGGTCGGCGCGCATGCTCCGCTACCTCGAGCGAGCCGGTCTGGTCATTCCGTCGCGTACCGCCAGTGGCTACCGCCAGTACGGCCTTCGCGAGCTCGACCAGCTCCGCGCGCTCGCCGATCTCAGGCGCCGCTTCGCCGTGGAGCTGGACGAGGTCGCCTTCGCCCTGAGGCTCCGCCGCGAACCCGCGCTCCGCGCCGCCGTCGAGTCCTGGCTCGCCGGCACCATCGTCCCGAGTGCCGGCACTCCCGCGCCCGAGTGGGTCGAGTGGGTCGAGTGGGAGCAGCGAAAGCACGAGCGGCTTCTGGCCGCCTGACCCGTAGAGACAACTCCCGATCGAGAGGAACGATGGCAACGACCCAGCGATACGACGTGAAGGATCTGTCGCTCGCCGCCGAAGGCGTGCGGCGGATCGAGTGGGCGGACCGGCAGATGCCGGTGCTCGCGGCGATTCGCGCGCGGTTCGAGAGCGAGCGGCCCCTGGCCGGACTTCGCGTATCGGCATGCCTCCACGTCACCACCGAGACCGCGAACCTCGCCCGGACGCTGAAGGCGGGCGGCGCGGACGTCGTCCTCTGCGCGTCCAATCCGCTGTCCACCCAGGACGACGTCGCGGCAGCGCTGGTCGACGAGCACGAGATCGCGGTCTTCGCGATAAACGGTGAGGACAACGACACCTACTACCGCCACATCGAGGCGGCGGTCGACCACCGACCGCACCTGACGATGGATGACGGCGCGGACGTGATCGGCGTGCTCCACTCCGCAAGGCGCGAGCAGCTCGGCGACGTCATCGCGGGCACCGAGGAGACGACCACGGGGGTCATCCGGCTGAAGGCGCTCGAGCGCGAGGGGAAGCTCGGGTTCCCGGTGATCGCGGTCAACGAGGCGCAGACGAAGCACCTGTTCGACAACCGCTACGGCACCGGCCAGTCGACGATCGACGGGATCATCCGCGCCACGAACGTCCTGCTCGCGGGCGGGCGCTTCGTCGTCGCGGGCTACGGCTGGGTGGGACGAGGCGTCGCGCAGCGCGCGCGAGGGATGGGCGCGCTCGTGATCGTCACCGAGGTCGACCCCGCGCGCGCGCTCGAGGCCGCGATGGACGGCTTCGAGGTCATGCCGATGGACCGGGCTGCGGCGCTCGGAGACGTGTTCTGCACGGCGACGGGGGACAAGAACGTCATCTCGAGGGCGCACTTCGAGCGCATGCAGGACGGCGCAATCCTCGCCAACACGGGGCACTTCAACGTCGAGATCGAGATCGGGGCGCTGCGTGACCTCGCGGTCGAGACCCGTGAGGCGCGCGCCCTGGTGGACGAGTTCACGATGCCCGACGGCCGTCGCCTGTACCTGATCGCAGACGGACGGCTCGTCAACCTTGCTGCCGCCGAGGGTCATCCCGCGGTCGTCATGGACATGTCCTTCGCGAACCAGGCGCTCTCGGCGGAGTGGGTGGTTGCGAACGGCGCCGGCCTCGAGCGGCGCGTCTACGACGTGCCGAAGGAGATCGACCATGAGATCGCGCGTCTCAAGCTCGCGACGATGGGGCTCGAGATCGACGAGCTGACCGACGAGCAGGCGCGATACCTCGCCTCGTGGGATGAGGGAACATAGAGGTCGTGTCGTCCTGGTCCGGAATCGGATGTCATGGCGTGGAACATGGAAGACCTGACCCCATGAGGGCCCTCGTCCTCGCAGCCGGCTACGCGACGCGTCTCTACCCGCTCACCCTCGACAAGCCCAAGG
>JACCTK010000357.1 GCA_013812465.1 Actinomycetota bacterium | reverse complement strand
CTGTTCTAGATGCCCGGCGACCTCAACGCCGGCTACGTGGGCGCGCTCCTCGAGCAGTACCTCGAGAACCCCGAGGCAGTCGATCCGGCGTGGCGCACGGTCTTCGAGGAGGCTGAAGACGGGGTCCTGTCGGCGCTGCCCGGTCTCTCACGATTGATCGCGACGCGCTCAGAGGGAGGGAACGGCTCGGCCGGGGTTGTCCAGGCGCCGCCCCCGCCCCAGGAGCATCCCGTTGTCGAGGAGACTGCTTCACCGCATGTCGCGGCTGAGGCAGCCGGAGACGGGGACGATCTCTTGGCGGCGGTCGCGGCCGCGATGGCGCTGGTGAAAGCGATCCGCATGCACGGCCACCTCGCCGCGCATCTCGACCCGCTCGGCTCGGAGCCGCCTGGTGATCCAGCGCTCGAGCCCGCGAGCCTCCATCCTCCGCTGACCCCGGAGGTCCAGGCGAAGATTCCGGCCCGGCTCCTCAGGCTCTCGGTCGAGGGGGAGACCCTGCTCGACGCGCTCCCACGGCTGCAAGAGGTGTACATGGGAACGATCGCGTACGAGATCGAGCACATCTCGGACCATGCCGAGCGCGTCTGGCTGCGTCGCGCGATCGAGTCGGGCCGCTTTCGGCAGCCGCTCGCGGTCGAGGATCGCCGCGCTCTGCTCGTGAGGCTGGCGCAGGTAGAGGCTTTCGAGACGTTCCTGCGACGTGCGTTCATCGGACAGAAGCAGTTCTCGATCGAGGGCCTCGATGCGCTCGTGCCCATGCTCGACGAGGCGATCGAGCTGGCAGCCGCCGCCGGCGCGCACGAGGTCGTGATCGGGATCGCCCATCGCGGGCGCCTGAACGTCCTCGCTCATACGGTCGGGCGCTCCTACGCGTCCATCTTGCGCGAGTTCGAGGGGGAGCGGACGTTCGACGCCCTTGTCTCCGATCCGGAGGGTGGAACGGGCGACGTCAAGTATCACCTCGCCGCGTCCGAGACCCGTCAGACGCGGTCGGGCGACCTGCAAGTGACCCTCGCCGCCAACCCGAGCCATCTCGAGGCTGTCGATCCCGTCATCGAGGGCCTGGCGCGAGCCGAGCAGACCGACCGCTCGGGCGGCGCCGGTATCCACGACCCGTCGATCGCGCTTCCGATCCTGATCCACGGCGACGCGTCGTTCGCCGGACAGGGAGTCGTCGCGGAGACCTTCAATCTCCACTCGATCGACGGCTACTCGACCGGTGGCACGCTCCACGTCATCGCCAACAACCAGATCGGCTTCACCACCGATCCCGCCGAGGGCCGCTCGACGCGCTACTCGAGCGATCTCGCCAAGGGCTTCGACGTTCCCATCGTCCACGTGAACGCGGATGATCCCGAGGCCGCGGTATCAGCGGTCCGACTGGCTCTCGCGTACCGCGAGGAGTTTGGTCACGACCTGGTGATCGACCTTGTCGGGTACAGGCGCTTCGGGCACAACGAACAGGACGAGCCCGTCTACACCCAACCGTTGATGGCTGCCCGGATCGATCTCCAGCCGCCTGTCCGGGAGACATATGGCGCGAGGCTCGTCGAGGAGGGCGTGCTTACCGCCGAGGAGGCCGAGCAGCTTCTCGCGCAGCCGCTCGAGGCGCTGCGCGAGACGCACGATCAGCTTCGCGCGTCCTTCGCCGATCCGGAGCCCCCTCGGGAGCCGCGCATCCCCCGGGATACGGGAGACACGGTCGTGACCTCGGTGCCGGTCGAGCGGTTACGCGAGCTGAACGAGCAGCTGCTCCTCGTCCCGGAGGGTTTCCGGGTGAACGCCAAGCTTCAGAAGCAGCTCGAGCGTCGGCGCGAGGCATTCGGCGAGGGCGGGATCGACTGGGGCCAGGCGGAGGCTCTGGCGTTCGCATCTCTTCTCGAGGAGGGCATTCCGATCCGGCTGTCGGGACAGGACACGGAGCGCGGAACCTTCTCCCACCGTCACGCCGTCCTGCACGATTCCGTCACGGGCGAGACATTCACACCTCTGCAGGCGCTGCCCGGCGCGGACGCCGCCTTCGAGATCTACAACTCGCCGCTCTCCGAGTTCGCCGCGCTCGCCTTCGAGCATGGCTACTCCATTGCGGCGCCGGACGCTTTGGTGCTCTGGGAGGCGCAGTTCGGCGACTTCATCAACGGCGCCCAGATCGTCGTCGATCAGTTCATCGTCTCGGGCCGCTCGAAGTGGGGACAGACGTCGAGGCTCGCCCTGCTGCTCCCGCATGGCTATGAGGGCAACGGCCCTGAGCACTCGAGCGCGCGTCTCGAGCGCTTCCTCCAGCTCGCCGCGCAGGAGAACATCCGAATCGCGAACTGCACGACGGCGGCCCAGCTCTTCCACCTTCTCCGGCGCCAGGCGCTCGACGCGACCGCCCGACCGCTCATCGTCATGACGCCGAAGGGCCTGCTCCGTTTGCGGCAGGCGACCTCGACCGCCGACGAGCTGTCCGCCGGATCGTTCCACCCGGTGATCGACGACCCGATGCCGACGGAACGCGGAAAGATCCGGCGTCTCGTCCTCTGTAGCGGGAAGATCTACTACGACCTCGCCGGCCACGACGTTCGCGGTCTCGTCTCGACCGTCGCGCTCGCGCGCATCGAGCTGCTCTATCCGTTCCCGGTCGACGCTCTCGCCCGCGTCGTCAGCTCGTATCCGGAGCTCCGCGAGATCGTCTGGGCGCAGGAGGAGCCGCAGAACATGGGCGCGTGGCGCTCGCTTCGCCACCGCCTCGAGGAGGGGGCTGCGAACGCCGACCACGTCGAGCGCGTGGACTACGTCGGTCGTACCTGGCGTGCCAGCCCGAGCGAGGGCTATCCGATCCTCCACCAGCGCGAGCAAGATCGAATCGCTCGCGAGGCGCTCGGCTTCAAAGGCGCGTAGCCTAGGGGCGGCGTGGTCGGACGCGGCGCGCGGCCCTTTCGGCGGCGCGCGGCCCATATCGTCCGACGGCATCGACCAGCTGTCGCCGCTGCGACTTCGGCAGGCGGCGATACATGCGATAGAGGAGCATCACGAACGTGAAGAGTCGGACGAGCGGCACGAGGACAGCTTACCCCCAACACCGTTTCTCGAAGCTTTCGACGCAGAGCCTTCCGCTAGACTCGACGCTTCGGACAAAGCTCATGACCGATCTCGAAGCACCAGCAGTCGAGAGAGACTCCCTCTTTGCCGAGGCGATCCGGGAGCATCTCGACCTCAAGCAACGCAACTCCGGTCTTGCCGGGGATATGCCGCTCGACTCGTACCTGAACGGCGATCCGCTCGAGAACCACCCGCTCTTCAAGAGTGAGGAGCAGGCGCGGATCGAAGAGACGATGGACGGGGAGCCGGCCGCCCAGATGAGCTCGGAGCGCCTTCCCTGGCCGGGTGAGGAGACCGTTGAAAGCGTCGAGGGCGCGGCACTGGACGAGACGCTGTGGACTGGGCGTCCGCGCGACTTCGACTGGGGCGACTAAGTGCTTCCCGCCGTGAATACGGTCGTGCTTCGCCGGCGAGAACCGAGCAGGCCTAGGACGCAGGGAGGGCCAATGTTCGAGAACATTGGCCCGACTGAGGACGACGGCATGCGAAGCGTCCGCAGCCGCGCGAAGTGCGGGCGTATTTGCGGCGGGGAGCACTAAGACATTCCTTGAACCCGGAAGAGCGTCTGCGGCGCTACGCGGAGTTGGCGGCTCGCGTCGGAGCCAACGTCCAGGACGGCCAGGACGTCATCGTCACCGGCTTCGTCGAGCACGCGGAGATAGCACGCGCGATCGCGCGGGAGTCCTATCGCGCGGGAGCCAAGCATGTGATCGTGCTCTACGGCGATCTTCACCTCCGTCGCGCGGCGATCGAGCTGGGCCCGGACGGGGAGGTGGGCTGGTCCGCGCCCCACCTCCTCGACCTGTACCGGCGCGCATTCGACGAACGGCCTGCTCTCATCTCGCTCACGGGGAATCCCGACCCAGATCTCCTCGGGGATCTCGATTCCGCGCTTGTCGGACGCTCCGAGCCCAAGGAGCTCAGGGCGGCTTCTCTCGAGCTCATCACCGCCCAACGGATCAACTGGACCGTGGTCGCCGCCCCGAACGCGGGCTGGGCGAAGCAGATCTTCGGCGAGCCCGATGTCGAGCGGCTCTGGGCGGCGGTCGCGACGGCGACGCGTCTCGATAAGAGCGATCCTGTGGCGGCGTGGAACGAGCACGTCTCACGACTCCAAGCGAGGGCCGATGGTCTGAACCGCAGCTCATTCGACGCCGTCCGTTTCACCGGGCCGGGAACGGATCTCACAGTCGGCCTTGTTTCGGAGGCGCATTGGACCTGTGCCCGGATGCAGACCGAGGAAGGCATCGAGCACATTCCGAACATGCCCACGGAGGAGGTGTTCACGAGCCCGGACTGGCGCCGCGCCGAGGGGGTCGTTCGCTCGACCGCGCCGCTTCTCGCCGCCGGCAGCCGCGTCGACGATCTCGAAGTGCGTTTCGAGGGTGGAAAGATCGTCGACGTCAAGGCATCTGCGGGCGCCGAGATCATTCGTCACCAGCTCTCGGTCGACGAGCAGGCGCCGTTCCTCGGCGAGGTCGCGCTCGTCGACGGGTCCTCGGCCGTGAAGAAGACGGGGCTCATCTTCCACGACACCCTGTTCGACGAGAACGCGACCTGCCACATCGCGTTCGGCAGCGGCTTCCCGAAGGCGCTCACTGGGGCATCCGAGCTCTCTCCCGAGGAGCTCCTCGATCGCGGTATCAACGTCTCGGGCGTCCACACGGATTTCATGGTCGGCGGGCCGGACGTCGAGGTCGTCGGGCTGGACGCGGGCGGGGCGGAGACGCCGATCATCCGCGGCGACGTCTGGCAGCTGGCCTAGACGGGACCGGCGCGCCCGGCCAGGGCTCTCGGACGGCGACCCGTGGAAAGATTTGCGCGCGGTGTCGGAGCGATGCGGATTAGCACTTGACAGACAGTGATAGTGATGTCATAGTGCTGTCATCATGCAGCTCGATAGCCACATTCAGTCGATCCAGCAAGACCTCGCCGCCACCGCTGGTCTCGGAGACGAGGCGACG
Organism: Actinomycetota bacterium; assembly: GCA_013812465.1. The sequence continues at coordinate 421 of JACCTK010000357.1, read as the reverse complement.
GCGCGAGCTGCGCAGAGACTGACCGAGGCGCTCGGCTCGACGCTCCACCTGCGACTTCTCGACCTCATCGGCGAGGCAGCGCTCGAGATCGGGGGACAACTCGGCTCCGGACGCGTCGAGGTTCGGCTCGCCGGCCGCGAGCCTGAGCTCGTGGTCGTCATCGACGAATCCTCGGACGCGATTCACGCTGCCTCCGGGGAAGAGCTCACCGGCCGCATCTCTCTGCGGCTCCCCGAATCGCTGAAGAACGGCATCGAGGAGGCCGCCGCCCAGGAAGGCGTCTCTACCAACGCTTGGCTCGTCCGCGCGATCGCGCGCCTGCTCGACTCGCGCTCACACCATCGACGCGGCAGAAACCGCATCCAGGGCTACGCCCAGGGCTGAAAGGGGAAGACCATGTTTCTCGCTCCGATCCCGTTCG
>JACCTK010000332.1 GCA_013812465.1 Actinomycetota bacterium | reverse complement strand
TGGCTCAGGGCACCTGACATATGCGACGCACCACGACGCAGCGTCCTCACTCGCCCCGATATGCATGCATATCTGGGTTCCCTGCGTCCTTGCCTCGCGGCACGTCTCACATGTCATCCACCGCGACCACTTTCCGGACAGCCCTTACGCGAGGTGATCGGAGAAGAACCGGACGATCTCGTCGTAGCAGCGAACCCGGTTTGGCAGCTTCAGCACATCGTGGCCCTCGTCTTCGAAGACTAGGTAGTCGACGTCCTTCTCCACGCCGCGCAGACGCTCCACCAGGTCGTGCGACTCCTGCTCGACGACTCGCGGGTCGTTCTTCCCCTGGATCACGAGCAGTGGACAGGCGATGTTCTCGATATGCGTCTTCGGAGAGCGCTCGATGAGGAAGTCGCGATCCTCGTCCTTCTCGGGGTCGCCCAGAATGAGCGCGAAGTACGGCTTCCACGTCTCGGGGATCCGCTGGGAGAAGGTCACGAGGTCGTAGGGGCCGAACATGTCCACAGCGCCGCGCCAGAGCTCGGGATGCCGCCCCGCCAGGGTCAGGGTCATGTAGCCGCCGTACGAGCGGCCGACGACACCGGCGCGCGACACATCGAGGAGCTCGTCCTGCGGGAGGATCTCGGTCATCGCGTGCACGTGGTCGAGCCGGTCCAGCCCTCCCCAGTCCTTGTCGACCCGCTTCGTGTAGTCGAGCCCGTAACCCGTCGAGCCGCGCGCGTTCGGGACGAAGACCGTGAATCCCTCGAGCGTCAGGATCTGGATGAGCGGCATCGAGAACCAGGCGAAGTTGGGACGCTCCTGGCTCTGCGGGCCACCGTGAACGTAGTAGACGAGCGGGCGGGGCCCGTCGTAGCCGAGCTCGGGCGACGGGCGATACAGCCGCGCGGAAACGCGCAGGCCGTCGTGCGAGTCGAAGGACACGTCCTCGCCTGCGGAGAGGAGCTCGGGAGCGAGACCGAGCACCCGCTCGCGAGTCCTGCGGGCCGGCTGCTCGGCCGTAGGCTCGAGCAGCCAGAGCTGCGTCGGGTCGGTCGCCGTGCAGTAGGAGAGCACGAAGGCGCCGCTCCCTTCGTCGTAGTGCAGCCCATGGAGAATTCCGCCCGAGAGCTCGCCCTCGCCGACGAGGACCCGCTCGACCGTCAGTGTGCGGCCGGCCTCGTCGAAGACCGTCTCGTACGCCCAGGAGCAGCCGTCGATGTTGTAGAGCACCGCGTAGCGGCTGCCCTCGAGGTGCTGGAGACCCTCGAGCTCCCCGACGCCCTCATGCACGAGACCCTCGATCGTCACGGGCTCGATCTCTCCCCGGCGCCCGAGCTCGAGATATGCCGGGCTACCGGTGTCGACGAAGAGGGCCGTCCTGAGAAGAATCCCCTGCCCGCTCACGGTGGCGTGGGTCGACGGGAGGCCCGACGAAGGCGCACCGAACCCGGTCAACGGATAGTCGCCGCCCGCGTCGCGCTCGTCGAGCGGCGTGCCGTAGAGCACCTGGCGATCCCCGTTCGCATCGAGCTCGTACAGCACGACGTCACCGACCGTGTAGCCGTCGGCGAGCACAACACGCGAGTGATCGGGCGTCCAGGCGGCGACGAGCGCCCCGTATGTGCTCTCGCCGATCGTCTCAGCGACGCCTGCGTCGAGATCGACTCGGACCGCGGACACCATCGACTCCTCGCGTGACTGCACGGCGAAGTACGCGATCGAAGACTCGAGGTCGACATCGAGGAGACTCGATCGTCCTCCGCGAAAGGCGTCTTCGGCGAGCGGCTTCTTGAAGCCGCCCTCGATGGGGATGACGTACGGCACGTAGTTCTCGTCCCCGTCGTCGTCGATCATCACGATGATCTGCCCGAGACGCGGGAGCACGTAGAACGAATAGCCCTCGATGAGCTCGGGGTTCTGCAGCGCGAGCTGCGGTGGCACGAGCGGCTCGGGCACCCCGCCCGCGACGTCCATCACGTACAGGCTGAGATGGCCGGAGAGATTCGAGATGAAGTACAGGCGGTTGTCCGCAAGCTGGGGC
>JACCTK010000306.1 GCA_013812465.1 Actinomycetota bacterium | reverse complement strand
AGCTGCTCGAGGACGTCCGAGGCCGGTGTGATCGGATACGCGCCCAGGAACAAGGGCAGACCGGAGAGCTTGCTCGCGGCGATCAGTCCGTACGTCAGCGCCGAGTTTCCGGAGATCTGACGATACGTGCCCGGCTCGAGCTTCGCCGGCGCGATCTCGTAGGAGACGGCGAAGTCCTCGGAGGTCTCGCCGTAGTTCCAGCCGGCCTTGAACGCGCGCGTGTTCGCCTCGGCGATCTCCGGGCGCTTGGCGAACTTGGCGTCGATGAAGCCGAGCGTCCCCTCGATCGGTCGGTTGTAGAGCCAGGACATGAGCCCGAGCGCGAAGAAGTTCTTCGAACGCTCGGCCTCGCGGGAGGTGATCCCGTCGACCTCTTTCAGCGCCTCGATCGTCATCGACGAGAGCGAGACCGCGTGGACATGGAAATCGGAGAGCGAAGCGTCCTCGAGCGGGTTCGTCGCATATCCCGCCTTCTGCAAGTTGCGGTCCGAGAACGCGTCGGTGTTGACGATGACGGTCCCACCTTTGGCGAGGTCGCCGAGGTTGACCTTGAGTGCCGCCGGGTTCATCGCCACGAGCACGTTCGGCTGGTCGCCCGGCGTCAGGATGTCGTGGTCGGCGAAGTGCACCTGGAAGCCCGACACACCGGGCAGCGACCCCGCCGGCGCGCGGATCTCGGCCGGGAAGTCGGGCAGCGTGGCCAGGTCGTTCCCGAAGACTGCGGTCTCGCTCGTGAAGCGATCGCCGGTCAGCTGCATGCCGTCTCCGGAGTCGCCTGCGAAGCGGATCACGACCCGCTCGAGCTGCTCGACAGGTTTCGTCTTGGCTATGGGTCAGGTATAGCTGACGACGAGGACCTAGGAGCAAATGAAGATCACCGAGCGCATCCACATCGACAGGGCACCCGAGGATGTCTGGGCGGTCGTCTCCGACCCCAGCACCCACACCGAGTGGCGGCCCGGGCTCGTCGAGTTTCGTCAAGTGTCTGACGGACCTCTGGCAGTCGGGTCGCACATCCGGGAGAAGATCCGCTGGCGCGGTCGCGAGATCGAGCTCGACGACTACGTCACGGCTCTCGAGCCGCAGCGGAGGCTCGGAGTGCGCGGCGGTTGGAAGGCAGCGGACTTCGAGCTCGACTTCCTGCTCGAGCCTTCGCAGGGCGGGACCGAAGTCAGCTTCGACTGGTCGTTCCTTCCGAAGACGTTCGTCATGCGCCTGGTCACGCCGCTCCTCGGCCGGACGCTGCGAGGAGCCACGAAGGACGAGCTCGCCGGGCTGAAGTCCTACGTCGAGAACACGCCGCGCTGAGCTACTCGGCTTCGGCCAGCAGCGCGGAAAGGTCGAGCGGGCGCGTGAACATCGCGAGACTCTCCCCGTCCGATTCCCGCGGCCACTCGTCCCGCGGACGGTCGCGATAGAGCTCGACGCCGTTTCCGTCCGGGTCGCGGAGGTAGACCGCTTCGCTGGCGCCGTGGTCGGACGCGCCCTCGAGCTGAATCTCGGCTCGGAGGACTCGATGCACGGTCTCCGCTAGGGATTTGCGGTCCGGAAAGCGCACTGCGACGTGGAACAAACCGGTCGTTCCGGGCGGAGGCGCCGAGCCGCCCTCGGACTCCCACGTGTTGAGCCCGATGTGATGGTGGTAGCCGCCCGCGGAGACAAACGCCGCCTGGTCGCCCATGCGCGCCTGCTCCTCGAACCCCAGCACGTCGCGCCAGAAGCCGAGCGCGCGGTCGAGGTCTGCCACTTTCAGATGGACGTGTCCGATATCAACACGCGAGTCCAGCGCCACGGCGAGACGATACCGCCGCTAGTCCACTGAGAGCAGATCGATCACGAAGACCAGCGGCTCGTGCGGCTTGATCACGCCGCCTGCTCCTCGCGCGCCGTAGGCCATGGCGGACGGGACCGTGAGCTTGCGTCGGCCTCCCACCTTCATGCCCTGGACGCCGGTGTCCCAGCCGGAGATGACCTGGCTTTTACCGAGCTTGAACTCGAACGGCTGACCACGGTTCCACGAGGCGTCGAACTCCTCGCCCGACGAGAACGAGACACCGACGTAGTGCACCGACACCTTGGCGTCCTTGGCCGCCTCATCTCCCTCGCCGACGACGATGTCCTCGATAACGAGCTCGAAGGGGATGTCACCTTCAGGCTTGTCGATCCGTGGCCGTTCGAGTGGCAACGCGGACTCCTGGTTTAGGAGATCGGAGGGCGGCGTGGCCGCCGCAGGCCAGAAGCTATACACGAGCCGGGTCGCGCGTACCCTGACGTGATGATTTCGAGATCGAGTCGAGGCAGCATCATCGGGCGAGGCGCCGCGCTCGCAGCTGCGCTCGTCGCGCTCGCGACGGTTTCAGCCGGCTGGGTGGCGCGCGATGCGGCCTCCGATCAGAAGAAGCCGACGCGAGCTGCGATCGTCGCCGAACTCCCGCGCGCGCTTTCGCGGGCTCGAATGCGCGCAGATCTGCTCGCTTTCGAGCGAATCGCCGACCGTTCCGGGGGAAACCGAGCCGCAGGCACTCCTGGCTACCGCACGTCGGTTGATCACGTTCGAGCGGAGCTGAAGCGAGCGGGGTACGCCCCTCGTGTTGTCGACTTTCCTTTCGTGGAGTTCCGGGAGCTCGTCGAGCGCGGGCGACAACTTACGGCGCCGGAGCGCAACCTCCGGATCGAGGCGCTCGAGTATTCGCCTTCGACGCCACGCGGCGGCATTCGCCACCGAGTCGTGGCAGCCGACGACGGCTGTGAGCTCAGCGACTTCGCCGACGTTCTCGGCTCGATGGCGATCGTACGCCGCGGAAAGTGCTTCTTCGCTGCGAAGGCCCGGAACGCCGGGGAGGCCGGTGCGATGGCGCTCATTGTCTTCAACACGGAGCCTGGTCAGTTCGACGGCACGCTCGGGGATCCGCAAGCATCGGCGATTCCGGTTGCAGCGATCGACGGACGTACGGGACGCGAGCTCGCGGCACCGGGGAACCCCGTCATCGAGCTCGAGCTCGTAACACAACGCAAGCGCTCGACCTCGCAGAACGTCATCGCGGACACCCAACCTGGCGCTCGCCGCGTGTTGCTGGTCGGCGCACACCTCGACTCCGTCCTCGTCGGCCCGGGCATCAACGACAACGCGACCGGAGTCGCCGCCCTGCTCGAGATCGCCCGCATCGTGCGCAAGAGATACCCGCAGCTCTCGGTTCGCTTCGCGTTCTGGGGCGCGGAGGAGCTCGGCCTGTTCGGGTCGAGGGCGTATGCGAAGGGCGTCGATCGAAGCCGGATCGTCGGGTACCTCAACTTCGACGTTCTCGGATCGCCGTCCCGCGAGCGCTCGGTCTACAAGGGCGGTCCCTTCGCAGCGCGTTGGCTCGAGTACTTCGAGCGGCGAGGCGTGCGGGCGGGAACGATCGACATAGGCGGACGCTCCGACCATTTTCCGTTCGAGCAGATCGGAATTCCGACAGGCGGGTTGCTCGCGGGCGGATACGCCTGCTACCACCGCGCGTGCGACCGGCTCGAGAGCATCGACCTCGCCGTCTTCGACGAGCTTGCTCGAGCGGCGGCCTTCGGGGTCGCGTCGTTCGCCCCGCTGAGGTAGAGACGAGGCTTGCCTCGGCCTTATGTGCGCCACTGGTAGACGAGGGCGAGGCGAGCCTCAGCCCCTACGACACCCCAGGATCGAGCGATCGATCGTTTAGAGCCACCTCCTCCGAGATCGAGGCGATCTCGTCCTCGAGAGCCGGTGTCATCGCAGGACGCCCGAGCGCGATCCCAGCAGCGGCCCAGACGACGACCGCGAGCCAGTGCACGCCGATCACGTCGGTCTGCAGTGCGAGCAGAAGCACGGCAGCGAAGGCGGCGGCCACCCAGGCTTCTCGCCGCCACAGCGCGAAGAGGAGCGCGACGCACCAGAGCACAAAGGCCGTGAGCCCGGCGATTCCCGCGTCCACACCCAGCTCGGTGTAGGTCGACTCGCCC
>JACCTK010000265.1 GCA_013812465.1 Actinomycetota bacterium | reverse complement strand
CTGCGCGGGCTCCTGGTCGCAGCCGTCGAGGACGAGCGGCCCGTGTTCCTGATCGAGAACAAGCTCATGTACGGGCGTCTGAACCGCCGGCCCGAAGACGGGCACATCGGCGAGCTCGCCGTTCGAGAGAGCGACGGCCCGTATCCGACGCTCACGTTCTCCGGAACGGACTTCACAGAGGGAACGGCGACGATCGTCACGTACGGCGGCATGGTTCCCGTCGTCCTCGAAGCGGTCACGGAGCTGATCCTCGAGCACGAGATCTTCTGTGAGGTGGTCGCGCTCTCGCAGCTACTCCCCGTGGAGCTCGACGCCGTGCTCGAGTCGGTCGCGCGTACCGGAGCGCTCGTGACCGCAGAGGAAGGGACGCTGACCGGAGGCATCGGCGCAGAGATCGCGGCGCGCGTCCAGGAAGCGGCCTGGAGCGACCTGCGAGGGCCGGTGCGGCGGGTGGCGGCGCGGGACGGGATCATCCCTTCCGCGCGCCCGCTCGAGGACGCGATGCTGCCGAGCGCCGACGACGTTGTCGAGGCGATCGTCGCTCTCGAAGCCGTGAGAAGCTAGCCCTCGTGTTGGAGATTGTTCTCACGCGCGAGGACGCGAACACCGAATTTGCGCTTCTCGCGGAGTGGCTTGTCGCGGACCGGGCGGAGGTGGAGCAGGGTCAGCCGGTATGCGTCGTCGAGACGACGAAGGCGACCGTCGAGATCGAGGCGCCAGGCCGCGGGGCGATCGTGCAGCTCTTCGAGGAGGGGGTCGAGGTCGAGCTCGGAAAGACGGTCGCGTACGTCGCGGAGAGCGCCGAGGAGCTCGCCTCGCTCGACAAGGACGCCGAACGAGAGAAGCCCGCGGCGAAGCCGGCCGCCACCGACCGCAAGGCGACCCGCAAGGCCGCCGAGCTCGCCGAGCGCCACGGCGTCGACCTGGCCACGATCGAGAAGCGGGGCTTCATCACCGAGAAAGACGTGGAGGAGCTGATCGCCCGCCGGAAAGTGGCTGCCTCGCCCGAGCGTGGGTCGCCGCTCGCGGGCCTCTCGACCGAGAACGTCACGCTGCCCGCCTCGTTCGATCTGGATGAGGGCACGGGTGGGCTCGACCCCAGCTTTTTCGAGCGCCTTCGGTCGGACTCGGATTCGTTCCGCCTCCTGCCGCCTGACGAGAAGATCGCGATCTTGCGGCAGTACGGCGCCCAAATCGGGGATGGTGTCACCCTCGGCGAGGGCACGCTGATCGCGGCGCCGCAGATTGTCATCGAGGATGGCGTCGAGATCGGCCCGCGGGCGACGATCCGCTGCGAGGAGATCGTCGCGATCGGGGAGTCGAGCCAGTTCGGCGCCGATCTCGAGCTTCTGTGCCGCCGCGCGTTCCTCGGCGCCGGGATCTGGGCCGGCAGGTCGATCCGCTTCGGCGGAGGAGGTCATCGCGACCCCTGGGCCGTGCTCACGGTCGGAGATCTTGCCTTCGTCGGCGACGAGGCGTTCGTCAACGTCTGCCGGCCGGTGCTCATCGGCCGCGAGGTCTTTCTGACGATGCGCTCGCTCATCGTCACGCACAACATCGGCCACTCGCTGCTCGAGGGCTTTGAGAACCGCTTCGCGCCGGTCGTGCTCGAAGACCGTGCGCAGGTGGGTCTGGGCGCGGTGATATACGCAGGCTGCCGCATCGGCACTGAGGCGATCGTCGCCTCGAACTCGTACGTGACCGGAGACATTCCGGCAGGCGCGTTTGCGATCGGCGTGCCCGCCAAGGTCACCGGGAGCTCGAGCCACAACGTCTCGCGCGCGCGCCAGATCGAGCTCGGGCGGCGGATGATCGACGACCTGCACGAGCTGCTCGCGCTCCGCGGCCATGAGGTCTCGGCGATCAGCGACGGCGAGAACCGCGGCTTCGACATCGGTGGCGTGCACGTCGTCTTCATCCCCACGTTCAGCGCGGCCACCCCCGAGGCGGTCGTCCTCACCTTGGAGCTCCGCGCGCAACCGGCCGAGGGCGTGGCGGTGCTCGATCTTCTCGAGCGGAAGCTGCACGGCTCCGGGGGCATCGTCCTCGAGTCAATCCGTGAGTTCTGCCGCAAGCGTGGAATCAGGTTCGAGCCCGGCCCCTGGCGCTATCGAGACGGGCTTCTCTAGAGCGAGCCTTGCAACAGACTGTTACAAGGTCAAGCTTCGACGATCTCAGCTTCGCGGAGACGCCAGGGCTTCGCGCTCTACGCGCGGGAGCGCGTCGAGCAACCGCTCGAGTGCGCCTTCGTCGCCACGCACGGTCACGCCTTCTCTCCCGCGGTCGACCACGAGATGGAAGAACCCCGCCCGGTCGCAAACGATGACCGTGTCCGGGCTCTCCGCCGGCCCCTCGCGCGACTCGCCGTCGACGAATGCCGCCACCTCGTCGTCGACGCGGAACTCGATACATGCGTCCGTGGCATGGACGGGAAACGCCATGCGCAGCGCGCCAGCCAGCCAGCCCGACTCAAGATCTTCGTCAGGGCCCGGCGGACCCAGTGAGCGCGCGCCCCAGTGGGCGAGCACATGCAGCACCTGGCGCAGCTCCTGGCCGTAGGCCGTGAGCTCGTAGACGGTCGAAGCGGCCGGAGGCGGGAGACTCCGGCGCTGAACGACGCCGTGCCGCTCGAGGTTCTTGAGCCGGTCGGCGAGGATGTTGGTGCCGCAGCCCGCGAGGCGGCAGTGCAGGTCCGAGTAGCGGAGCTGCTCGTGCTCGATCAGCTCGCGGACGATGAGCAGCGACCAGCGCTCGCCGATGACGTCGAGCGCGTGCGCGACGGGGCAGTACTGGTTGTAGCTCTTGCCCACGAAAAAGGAGTGTACCGGCTTCTTGCGAAATGGGAGTCTTAACTTGCAAATCGCAAGTAAGTTCGTGTAGCATCCCGATCCTTGTGAACCCGGACGCTAGGAGAAACGCATGATCGCCGAAGGCAAAAGGAAGTGGTACGCGCTCGCTCTCATCTGCGCGGTGCAGTTCATGGTCGTGCTCGACATCGCGATCGTGAACGTCGCGCTCTCGATCCAGGCGGATCTCGGGTTCTCGCAGGAGAACCTGCAGTGGGT
>JACCTK010000226.1 GCA_013812465.1 Actinomycetota bacterium | reverse complement strand
CTCGCCGCGGCTCAGCTCAGCAAGCTGAAGATCTACGCTGGCACCGAGCATCCGCACGCTGCCCAGTCCCCGAAGGAGATGGATCTCTCGTGAGCGATATCGCCCAATACCTCGGCACCGGCAAGCGTAAGACGTCGATCGCACGCGTGATCCTGCGGCCAGGCGACGGGAAGAGCTGGATCAACGGCCGTACGCTCGAGGAGTACTTCCCGCGCTCCGCGCATCGGAAGATGGTGATGGCGCCCCTCGAGGTCGCCGAGGCGGCTACGACTTACGACCTGAGAGTTCGCGTTCACGGTGGAGGCGTCTCCGGCCAGGCTGGCGCCGTCAGACACGGGATCGCGCGGGCGCTGGTCGAGGCCGACCCGGAGATTCGCGTTCCGCTCAAGCGCCAGGGCTTCCTGACGCGCGACGCCCGCATCGTCGAACGCAAGAAGGCCGGTTTGCACAAGGCACGCAAGGCTCCGCAGTTCTCGAAGCGATAGAGGCTTGGCCGCCGTGACGCGGCGCTACTTCGGAACGGACGGGATCCGCGGTGTCGTCGGCGAGGAGCTGACGCCCGCCCTTGTGGAAAAGATCGGGCGGGCGGCGACGCTCTGGGCGAAAGCCCCTGGAAATTCGGAACCCGGGTCTGACCCCGGACGTGTCCTTATCGGACGGGATACCCGTGGGTCCGGGCCCGAGCTCGAGGCCGCGCTCGCTCGTGGGATCTCGTCGGCCGGCTGGACAGCCGTGCTCGCGGGCGTGCTCCCGACGCCGGCGGTGGCGCTCCTCGCCGAGGATCTCGGCGCCGTCGTCTCCGCGTCGCACAACCCGCCGGAGTACAACGGCGTCAAGCTCTTCGACGGTGACGGCCGAAAGCTCGCGGACGCGGACGAGGAGTCGATCGAGGTCCTGCTGGAGAGCGCTGAGCGTCGGTCCGGCGGCTCGGTCGAGCGGCTCGACGCAACCGGTGCCAGGTACCTGCGCCACATCGTCGAGGGCTTCGGCTCGGATCTCACAGGTCTTCGTATCGCCGTCGACTGCGCGAACGGCGCGTTCTCGGCTCTCGCGCCCGGGGTCTTCGAGGAGCTCGGCGCCGAGGTGCACGCGATCGGCAGCGAGCCGGATGGGACGAACATCAACGTCGGCTGTGGCGCGACCGACCTCAGCGCCTTGCAACAGACTGTTACAAGGCTCGGTCTCGATCTCGGAGTCGCCTTCGACGGCGACGGCGACCGCATGCTCGCGGTCGACGAGCGGGGCGAGCCGCTCGACGGCGATCAGATCCTCGCCATCCTCGCCCTCGCGCTCGGGGTCGATCTCGTCGCGGTCACGGTGATGACGAACCTCGGCTTCCATCGCATGCTGGCAGAGCACGGCATCCGCGTCGTGACGACGCCGGTCGGAGACCGCTACCTCCTCGAGGCCCTCCATCGAGAGGGAGGACTGCTCGGCGGCGAGCAGTCAGGGCACATCGTCTGGCTCGGAAACCATGTGACGGGAGACGGGCTGGCGGCGGCGCTGCTTCTCTGCCGCGCGCTCGCTGGCCGCGAGCTGAGCGAAGCCGCCGCGGTGATGCCTCGCTACCCACAGGCGAAGCAGAACGTCCGCGTCACTCGCCGCGATCTGCCGCAGTCGATTCTCGACGAGGCGGATCGCATCACCGACGAGCTCGCCGGACGCGGGCGAGTCCTCGTCCGTCCATCGGGAACGGAGCCCTTCATCCGGGTACTTGCGGAGGCCGAAACAGCCGAGGAAGCAGGGAAAATCTGTGCTAGCATCGCCGCGCTCGTAGCCAGAGAGCTCGGCTAGCCCGACGAAGGGCGCCGCCGGGCTCTCGCGCGTTTCTGAGGAGGACCGAACGTGTGTGGGATCATCGGATACGTCGGGTCTCGTGAGTCCAAGCCACTGCTTCTGCAGGGGCTCGAGCGCCTCGAGTATCGGGGTTATGACTCCGCCGGCATCGCGTTGCTCGAAGACGAGGGGCTGACGTACGTCCGGGCCGTCGGCCCGCTCGAGAACCTGATCAAGCGCGCAACGAATGGCTCGACCGCCACCACCGGGCTCGGACACACGCGCTGGGCGACGCACGGAGCTGTCACCGAGGAGAACGCCCATCCTCTGACCGGCTGTCATCCGGAGCAGGTCTCGATCGTGCTCAACGGCATCGTCGAGAACTACCGCGAGCTTCGCGCGAGCCTCGCGACCGAAGGCCACACGTTCACATCCGAGACCGACGCGGAGACCGTCACTCATCTGGTCGAGCGCCATTACCGCGGCGACCTCGTCGAAGCGGTTCGGCTCGCGTTCGCCGAGCTCGAGGGCCACTTCTCGTTCGTGGTCATCCACTCGGACCATCCCGGCCTGCTCGTCGGCGCCCGCCATCAGGTCCCGCTCGTCGTCGGCATTGGGCACGACGAGACCTTCCTCGCCTCGAACGCAGCCGCCTTCCTCCGCGAGACCCGCCTCGTGCAGTTCCCAGGCGACGGCGAGATCGTCTCGGTCACTCCCGCCGGACCCGTCTACGTGAACGTCGACGGAACGCCGGTCGAGCACGAGACGATCGAGCTCGACTGGGACGACGAGGGCGCCGAGAAGGCGGGTTACGAGACGTTCATGCTGAAGGAGATCTACGAGCAGCCGAACGCCGTCGCGGACACGATCGGCGATCGGGTTCGCCATGGAACCCTCGTCCTCGAAGGGCTCAACATGTCCGGCAAGGACGTCAAGGAGCTTCGCCGCATCGTCCTGGTCGCCTGCGGAACCGCCTACCACGCGTGCGTCGTCGGCCGCTATCTCATCGAGGAATGGGCGCGCGTCCCCGTCGAATTCGACATCGCCTCCGAGTGGGTCTATCGCAACCCGGTCATCGACGAGAACACGCTCGTGATCGGAATCACGCAGTCCGGCGAGACCCGCGACACCATCGAGGCGGTGAAGCTCGCTCGCCAGAAGGGCGCTCGGACGGTCGCGATCACCAACATGATGGGCTCGCAGATCACGCGCGAGGTGGACTCGGTCCTCTACACGCGCGCGGGCCTCGAGACGGCAGTGGCCTCGTCGAAGACGTTCACCGCGCAAGTGGCACTGCTGTACCTCGTCGCGCTGAAGCTCGCTCAGGTGCGTGAGACACTTCCGACGGGGGAGATCGACTTCATCCTCGACTACGTCTACAAGCTGCCGCGTAAGATCCAGTCCTTCCTCGACGGCGACCACCCCATCGAGGAGATCGCGCGCCGCTACTACGACGCACCCTTCTTCCTCTACCTCGGTCGCCACATCGGCCTGCCCGTCGCGCTCGAGGGGGCGCTCAAGCTGAAGGAGATCTCCTATATCCCGACCGAGGCGTACTCGGCCGGGGAGATGAAGCACGGGCCGATCGCGCTGCTCGACGAGGCGACACCGGTCGTCGTAGTCGCTACGAACATCCATGTCTACGACAAGGTTGTGTCCAACATCCAGGAAGTGCGAGCGCGCGGCGCGCACGTCATCGCCATCGCAACCGACGGCAACGAGGACATCCAGCACCACGCGGACGACGTCATCTACGTCCCGAAGACGCCGGCCTTCCTCCAGGTCGTCCTGGCGATTCTGCCGCTGCAGCTGCTCGCGTACCGCATCGCGCGCCTGCGCGGCCTGAACGTCGACCAACCACGCAACCTCGCGAAGACCGTCACGGTGGAATGAGGGCGAGGTTCGCCCCGCCTCCATCCGCGTAGGGGCGAGGGTGCCTCGCCCTTCGCCCGAGTCCTAGACCCTCCGGCACCGCTGGTACGGTCGGCTCCTCCCAGCTACAGCGAGGAGGTAGACGATGCGAGGAATCTCGCTCCGCCGCCCGTCGCCGGCGATGGTCATCGCGTGTGTGGCGCTTGCCGTCGCGCTCGGAGGCACGAGCTACGCGACGGTGCTGCAGGTGCCACGGTCGAGCGTCGGAACCACTCAGCTCAAGACCGGCGCCGTGACGACGAAAAAGCTCGCCTCGAATGCGGTGACGGCGGCCAAAGTGCGGAATGGCTCGCTTCTGAAGGCCGACTTCGGACCCGGGCAGCTGCCCGCTGGGCCTACCGGCCCCCAGGGGCCGGCAGGTCCCGCCGGGGCACCGGGATTGAGCGCGGTCGAGCGGGTCGAGGCTTCGAGTCCGAACAACTCGACGACGCCCAAGGTCGTCCATATCGCGTGTCCCGCTGGGAAGCGGCTCGTCGGTGGCGGAGCGCGCGTGTACGGCGGCAGCCCGAAGGTCGCGCTCTGGGCGTCGTTCCCGGACAACGACAACATCTACAGGGCAAATGCCACCGAGACGGACGCGTTCGTCCCCTCTTGGTCGCTGACTGTCTATGCGATCTGCGCCGTGACGAGCTAGATGCTTGATCGGAAATTCACGACGGGCCGGATGACGGCCACGACACGGCGCCGGATCGCCACCCTCCCTCGCCGTCCAGGCTCACTAGCCTGCACGACGAGTGAGTGCGTCGCCCGGCTTGGTCGTGACCGCCCCCGGCGGCGCGTCAATCTCCGATCAAGCATCTAGCGGACCGGCGTCAAGGCTCGAGCTGTCGGTCGTTGCTCGGATAGCCCTCGACGATCTCGTCGAGCACCTAACGCGCATGAAAACGCTACCGCGCGAGTCTCGCGAAGCGCGTGAGCCAGCCGAAACGCCCCGCATAGCGGTAGGCGGCTTCGGCAGCGAGCAGGTTGATCGAGGTGGTCATCGTCGGGTAGACGTGGATCAGCGAGGCGAGTTCGCGGAGCTTCATGCCCTCGCGGATCGCGAGCGCGGGCTCGTGGATCAGCTCGCCCGCCCCGGGAGCCAGGATGTGCGCGCCGACGAGCTTGTCGCGCGCGGTGATGAGCACGATTCTTCCGCTGGTCGTGCCGTCTGCTCGGGCTCGGTCGGAGTGGGAAAGGTCGGCGCGTTCGACCGCGACCTCTTTCGTGCCGTGTCGCTCGCGCGCTTCGGCGACCGTCAGTCCGACGTGTGCGAGCTCCGGGTCGGTGAACGTCGTCCACGGAACGAGGTCGGAGACCTTGCCCTTGCCCGGAAAGAACATGTCCCGTACCGCCATGGCTCCTTCGTGCCCAGCGGAGTGGGTGAAGTGGTACCGACCGGCGACGTCCCCGACGGCGTAGATCGAGGAGACGTTCGTCCGCATGCGACCGTCCACCTCGATACCGCGACGCCCCACGGCGACTCCCGCTTTCTCAAGACCGAGGCCATCGGTCGTGGGTGTTCGCCCGGTGGCGACGAGGATCTCGTCCACTTCGAAGCCCTCGCCCTTCGAGCTCTCCACGGCCTTGAGGCTTCCCCTCCGCTCGACACGGGACGCCTCGAACGCGAGACGAACGTCCACGCCTTCCTCGAGGAGGACGCTTGTCAGGAGCTCGGCGAGCTCCGGCTCGTCGCGTGGCAGCAGCCGATCACCCTTCTGCAGCAGGGTCACGCGGATCCCGAGCCGGTTCATGCCCTGAGCGAGCTCGACTCCGATGGGGCCGCCGCCCAAGATGACGATGCTGCGTGGCGGGCTCTCGAGCTCGAAGACGTTCTCGCTGGTGAGAAAGCCCGCCTCCTCCAACCCAGGCAGCGAGGGCGTCGCGGGGCGGCTCCCCGTGCAGAGGAGGATGTATCGCGTCTCGAGCACCCGCCCGCCTATCGCGACCGTTTTCGCCCCCTCGAGTCGCGCTTCGCCGCGAACGACTTCGATCCCCATCGCCTCGTAGCGGGCCGGGTTGTCGTCGGTCTCGGCGATCTGACGCTGAATCTCGCGGATCCGCCGCCAAACAGCCGCCAGGTCGACATCAGGCTCGACGGCAGCGATCCCGAAGCGGTCGGCAGTTCGCAGGTGGTGTGCGATCTTGGCCGAGGCGAGCAGCGCCTTCGAGGGGACGCATCCCGTCCACAGGCAATCGCCGCCGACCCGGCTCCGCTCGACCGCCGCCACACGCAGCCCGAGCGAGGCGGCGAACTCCCCGGCGACCAGCCCGCCGGAGCCCATGCCAACGATGACGAGGTCGTACGACACCCAGGCCGCTAGGTTCTCATGAGCTCGGCCTTGGCGAACGAGACGGTGAACGCACGGCACCAGATGACGACGGTGCCGTAGCGGTCGGTGTCCGTGCCGGCCGGGATCTCGTACTGCTGCGTGCCTTTGTTTCCCTTCAACCCGCCGAGGTCCACGAAGTCGTCGACGTCACCGTCGCCGGCGACAGTCCCGGCCACCAGATACACCCGCAGGTCGGGCCCGTTGTCGGTGGAGAGGTCGGTGAACGTGAGCACGCGCCCGCCGGCGCCGAGCTCGACCACCGCAGCGGCTCCGGAGGCGCCGTGTGCCAGACCGACGAACTGCCCGTTCGAGAGCTGCACATTGCCTCTGCCCGCATCCGGAGCTTCCGATGCCGCAACTCCCGTCGCGACGTCTTCGACGACCGTGACGTCGCGGAACGTCGTCCAGGCGAAGACCGCGCCGACGAGCACCGCTGTCGCGATGAATGTCGCCTGCACGGGCAGCTTGAGCGCCCTTCGTCCGCGCAGGGCGAAGCGGATGCCGAGCGAGGCCGCGACGAACCACGCGACGCCCAGCGCGATCGACGAGTTGTACCCGGGCGCGACGACGCCTGCGAAGAGCCAAAGTCCTGCCAACAGGATCGCGACGGTGATCGGAATCGCCGCCAGGCGCAGCAAGAGCGGCGTGCGGTCGCGGAGTGAACCGCTCGGAGCGGTCGATACTGCCATCGGATTCCGTCCTTTCGGAGAGCGACGCTCCAGAGCTTGCCAGGCGGTGTGTTGAGGACGTCTAAACTCAGTCGCCGACGATCTCGACGTCTGCACGGAACGCCGCGACCGCGAACCAGAAGGGCTCGCTGAAGGGTACGGGGTTCCCGGCGAGCTCCACCGAAGCCGCACCGACGTCTCGGCCCGCCGAGATCCGTGCCTCGTCGAGCGCCGATGCGACTCCGCCTCGCCAGCGGACGACGAGCATGCCGCCGTCCGTCTCGATCTCAATCACATCCCGCTTAACCAGTGACGAGAACGGCACGGCGAACGCATCGCCTGACACCTCGACGTACACGACCCGCTCCTTCGGCAACAAGCGTACGTCGTCGTCTCCGCGCGTCGCGAAGATCGGCGAGCTGTCGACATCGTCGTAGCCGGCATACGGATTCGCGCCATAGTCGCGGGAGAAACCGGTCTCCCGATCCAGGACGAGGCCAGCCGGGTGCTCGCCGCGGAACTCCTCCCACGCGACGATGCGCACGGGGAGCTGACGGAGCTTCTTCCCGGCCAGCTCCCCGACGAGCGCTTCGCCGGAGAACTGCTGCCACCACGACTCGGTGTCGCGGTCGTACATGACGAGATCGGAGTCGCGGAGCTTCCCCGTCGTCCCGAAGGAGAGGGCCTCGCCGTTCAGCCGGCGGTCGAAGACGATCGCCGTGTTGCAGAGCGGGCAGAAGGTGACAGCGACGGGCACCCCGCCGAGCTCGTCGTTCGCGATCTCGTGCCACGTCAGGATCTGGAGCGGGTAGCCGCGAGTCTCGTCGCCCACGGTCACCGAGATCACGGGCTCGCGATCCTCGATCCAGTCGACCTCCTTCGCGGCCGTAAAGTGCGGAATGTCGATCGCCGGGATGCCGTCCTTCGGCGGGCCGCCCGACTGGAACTCGTCGAGGGGCACGAGATGCATCGAAAAGTCGGTCTCCCACGCCGCCGCGTCGGAGGGCGGAGGCGAGGCTTCGCCGAGCCCGACCAGCGGGCCCTCCTTCTCGAGGATCTCGTCCACTTCCGCGAGCGCCGACTCGACCTTCTGCTCGTCGCTCGGCTCGCCCGAGCCGCCGCAGCCGGCGACCACTCCGAAAAGGAGCACGAGGAGAAGGAGGCCGAACGGCCTCAGGATGCGGTAGGCCACCAGAAGAGTCCGAAGCTGATCGGTCCAGTATGCGCTCCGATCGAGGGGCCGACGCGGTAGCGCTCCACGCTGACGACGTGCGGCGAGCGGCCGACCATGGCAGCGAGTATATCCGCCGAATCCTCGACGACCGAGCCGGCATAGCCGATGGCCGCCTCGACCGCCCGCTCGTCGTCGACGAGAGCTGCCATCGCGTCGATCGCGGCCTCCGCGCTGCCGCAGGACGCGACGGCCGTAGTAGCGCCGTTCGTGAATGTGAGCACCGTCCATTCCTCGCCTTCGGCAACGCGCCCACCCGAGCCGCTGCGCGCGACGAAGGCATTCCTCATCTGTCCGCCCAGTTCGGCAGCGCAGCGAGCAGCCTCTCCGAACGTCGCTCCGGCTTCGAGCGCGCGCGCAGCCGCGCGGACACACACGCCGACACCGAAGCTCGCGGTTGTCGTATCGACGACGGTGACTGGGATCTCGGCGTCGCGGGCGGCAAGCTCCGCCGAGTGCGCCGTGCCCGAGACCCTGGCGTCGAGATGGATCGAGAGCACGTAGTTTTTCCCGCAGCGCGCAGCCTCGGCGTACGCGTCGGCGAAAGCCGCCGGGCTCGGCTGCGATGTCTTCGCCTTCGCTCCCTTCCCGAGCCGCGCATAGAAGTCGTCGACGTCCCCCGACCGCTCGTCGAAGGCTTCACCGTCGAGTCGAACCGCCAACGGAACGACACTGATCTCGAATCGCTCGACGGCGCCAGTTGGAAGCAAGGCGCTCGAGTCGGTGCAAATGGCGGTGTCGCTCACGGCTGCGCGGTGAGATCGTCCGGATCCCGGCGACGCATGGCACGGGCGAACGCCGAGGCGACCACGAGCACGGTGGCGGCGTTCGCGAGCGGCAGCGCGACGGTCGGGGTCGGGCCCCAGGAGTTCGGGAGATCCCGCTTCCACCAGAGGACGCTGGCCACGAGCCAGCCGCTCGACGCAACTGCGGCCGCCGCCAGGGCACGGTGGCGTACGCGCGGCAGGCGTGTGGCCGCGACGGCGAGAGCCACATCCAACGGTGCGAACGCCGGAAAGGTGTAGAGGCATTGCCCGAAGCTTGTCGCGACCCCTTTGCCACCCTGAAGCCGCGTCCAGACCGGATAGCAATGCCCGACGACAGCGGCAACGCCGGCGACGTGCGCGCCGAGATCTCCGCCGGCGAGGCGACCGCAGGCACACGCACCGTAGCCCTTAACGACGTCAGCCACGATCACCGCTCGGCCGGGTGTGTTTCCGAGCAGTCGAAGCGCGTTCACGCCGCCCGGGTTTCGGCTCCCGCTCGCACGGAGATCGACTGCGCCTCCTTTCGCCACGCGGGAAGCGATATCGGCCGAGGGAACGGTCCCGAGCAGATATCCGCTTGCGGCGGCCAGGAGCAAACGTGGAAAGCGGGAACGCATGCGTTGCACATTGTCCCCGCTTCCCACGCTCGAGGTGGTCCGACGTGCGCTTGCTACGAGACCCGCTCGACCGTGACCTCGGCCACAGGGTTGCTCCAGTCGTGAGTCGCGACAGTGAGGTCGTCCACGCCACCCTGGATTCCGGGGTGGTGATGGATCACGCCGCCCTCTGCGA
>JACCTK010000206.1 GCA_013812465.1 Actinomycetota bacterium | reverse complement strand
GGCCGGTGGGCATCTATCCGCAGTGGCTGCGTTTCGGGATCACGTTCCTGGTGCCGATCGCCTTCGCGATCACCGTGCCGGCGGAGGCGCTGACGTCTCGCCTCGAGTGGGAGACGCTCGCGCTCGCCGCGGGTTTCGCGGTCGTTCTCTTCGCGTTCACCCGCTGGTTCTGGCGCTTCGGCCTCAGGAACTACACCGGCGCGTCCGCTTAGGTTGTCAACTGGTAACCTCGAGCGATGCCCGAGGCCGACTTTCTCAGCGTCGCTCAGGTGGCTGAACGGCTCGGGATCACGCGCCAAGCCGTCCTCAAGCGAATCCGCGTTGGGCGACTCCCCGCGACGAAGGTCGGTCGCGCATATGTCGTGCCCGCGAGTGCGATCGCTGGCGTGCCGGGTCAACGCGATCCGTTGCTGGCAGAGATCGTCCGGCGCTTGACCGACGTCTACGAGCCGGAGCGGATCTATCTCTTCGGGTCAGCCGCGCGTGGGGACGCGGACGCAGACAGCGATTACGACGTTCTGCTCGTGGTGGCTGACGATGCGTTGCCGGAGCGATTGAGCTCCGGCCCCGCATATGAGGCCCTCTGGGGTGTCGGCGCTGCCGTCGATGTCGTCATCTGGCGTCGGGGTGCATTCGAGTGGAGAGCTTTGGCGCCGACGTCCCTGCCTGCCACGGTGCTGCGCGAAGGCGTCTTGCTGCATGCCGCCTGATGCGCGCGACGAGGAGGTTGCAGATTGGCTTGCGCGCGCTCGACAGGATCTCCGCGCCGCCGAGGTGGATCTCGATGCCGACCCGCCGCTATCCGGCGACGCTGCCTTCCACTGCCAGCAGGCCGTAGAGAAGGCTTTCAAAGCCGTTCTCGCCCGGCATGGTCACGTGTTTCGAAAGACGCACGACATCGGCGAGCTCGCGCTCGCCGTTCTCGAGCACGAGCCGCTGCTCGAACCGCTGCTACGCGAGAGCGTGCCGCTCACGGAGTATGCGTGGCGTTTCCGGTACCCGGGAGACGTCTTCGAGCCACCGCGCGCGAAAGTCGACGAGGCGCTGGACATCGCCCGGCGCGTGGTAGCCGCCGTGGTGGCAGCCGTCTGACTGCGTCGTTGGTAGAGTCCCGCCGTCTTTGAGGCGACGAGGCCTCGGGCGGGATCTCCCGTCCGAGGCTTTTCCATTTCGAGGGAGGGAAAGCGTATGGCACGACCGAGGAGCACTCCGACAAAGCGCACGCCCGCGAAGCGCTCGACCATGGTGAGGTCGAAGGATCGCGCGACCTCGACTCCCGCCGCGCGGCGGGCGGTGCTGAAGCGGATCAGGGAGGAGTCGATCGAGCATGTCCTCTTCTGGTTCACCGATCTGGAGGGGCATCTCAAGTCCTTCGCGATCACCCCGTCGGAGATGCCCGAGGCGCTGAACGACGGCATGGGCTTCGACGGCTCGTCGATCACCGGCTTCAACGCGATCGAGGAGTCGGACATGGTCGCCATCCCCGACCCGGCGACGTTTCAGGTCATGCCCCGCCCGGTCGACGAGCAGGGGAACCCGATCGGCTCGAAGGTCGCGCGCCTGATCTGCGACGTGGTGACGCCCGACGGAACGCCGTACGAAGGAGACCCCCGCTACGTCCTCCGGCAGGCGCTCGCCCGCATGCAGGATCTCGGCTTCGACGCCTTCAACGTCGGTCCCGAGCTCGAGTACTTCGTCTTCGAGGACGACCAGGGCACCGAGACGATCGACGAGGGCGGGTACTTCGCCATGACCGCGCTCGACGCCGCGACCGAGATGCGGAACGACACCATCGGCGCGCTCGAGTCGGTCGGCATCCCGATCGAGTACCACCATCACGAGGTCGGCCCCTCGCAGCACGAGATCGACATGCGCTATGCGAGCGCCCTCGAGATGGCCGACCACACGATGACGTACCGGCTCGTCGTCAAGGAGGTCGCGACCTGGCACGGCTACTACGCGACCTTCATGCCGAAGCCGCTCTTCGGCGAGAACGGCTCGGGCATGCACACGCACATGTCGCTCTTCAGGGGCGCGCGCAACCAGTTCTTCGACCGTCGCGACGAGCACCATCTGTCGCCGGCCGCGAAGGGGTTCATCGCGGGCTTGCTCGTGCACGCGCGCGAGATGTCGGCTGTGCTCGCGCAGTGGGTGAACTCGTACAAGCGACTCGTCCCCGGCTACGAGGCGCCCGTCTACGTCGCCTGGTCGCAGCGGAACCGCTCCGCGCTCGTCCGCATCCCGCTCTACAAGCCCGGCTCCGAGCAGGCGACGCGCGCCGAGATCCGCTGCCCTGACCCCGCCTGCAACCCATACCTGGCCTTCGCGGCGCTGCTCCACGCGGGGCTCGAGGGGATCGAGAAGGGCTACGAGCTCCCCGGGCCGATGGAGGAGAATCTCTACCGGCTCTCGACGGCGGAGAGGCGTGAGCGGAAGATCATCGCGCTGCCGGAGTCGCTGGGAGAGGCGATCGACGAGCTCGCCGACTCGGATCTCATGCGCCGCGCGCTCGGCGAGCACATCTTCCCTCGCTACGTGGAGCTGAAGCGGAAGGAGTGGGACGAATACCGCGTCCAGGTGACCGAGTGGGAGAAGAGGAAGTATCTCGCCGCGCTGTGAAAGGCTCAGAAGAACGCCTTGGAAGCCAGGGATTGATCATCTTCCGACCTCATACCCCGACGCTCCGATCCCGGGCTCTCATGAAGGGAGTCTGCTTCTTGCGCACGAAAGGTTTGGCTTGCAGCCGTTCGCGGAATATCGGATGATGTGAGTGCAGGGTGCCGCCGCAAGGCGAGCGGCGCGCTCTGTATCTGACGGCCGATCGCGGGCTCCCAGGTGAGGAGCCCGTGGTCGTTCTGGATCGGGGAACCCATGGTTCCCCCATCGGCCCCCTCCTTCCGCCCTGGGCTGGGAGCACGCGGCGCGATGCCTCCCGGCCGGCTAAGCCGGCCTCCGGCTCGGACGTTGCGTCTGTTCCGTTCGTACCCCCGGTTCAGTCCGGCTTGCCGGCCATCGCCCACGCGGCGATGACGTAGGCGGCGAGCAGGAGGAGTGCGGGGATCAGCGTCGCCTTCAGGAGACCCGACCCGCCTCCGGTCTTCAATCGACGTACGCCGATCCCGCCCGTAATCAGCGAAATGAGCAGGATCAGCCCGCCCGCGTCGGCGACGATGTAGCCGACTCCCAGCCACGCGGGCTCCTCGACGTCGTCCGGGAGATCGTCCCAGCCTTGCTCGGAGTAGATCCACTGCGCGCCCACGCGCATCAGGATCCAGCCCGGAAGCGCCACCGCGAGCAGCGACCAGTAGCCCAGTCGCAGATTTCCGACGTTGCCGCGAGCGAAGGCGAGCGCGCTCGCGCCGGTGAGAAGTCCGCCCACGAGGATCGTGGCACCCAGCACGTGGACGAGAAGCGGGAGGTTCTGCTCGTCGGGTCGAACAGAGGCCAGGATTCCGCTCATCGGCAGGGCTTCTCCGGCGGGTGGGAGTAGAGGGGTGTGGGGAACCGGGAGGT
>JACCTK010000201.1 GCA_013812465.1 Actinomycetota bacterium | reverse complement strand
AAACACGGAAGCATGGAACACGAATGCTCGTTAGACCTCGTCGCTGAATGACGAGCATCTGTGCTGAGCTATGGCGCAATCGAATGATCCAGACGACGCGTCTTGAGCTCCGCCCACTGCCCTCAGCGGCCGCGGCGCGTTACCCGACGATCGGGAGACTGCCGCTCGTCTGCTTAGAGCGCCTAACGAAAAGAAGAGTCCTGCGGTTGGGCGGCGAATACTGCTGCGTCACCCTCGCTTGAAAGGATGGGCGCAGATGGCAAAGACGCTGGTCAGCGACGAGCTGTGGCAGCTCCTCGAGCCGTTGCTTCCGAAGGTCGAGCGTCGCTACCGGTTCCCGGGGCGCAGGCGGATCGACGATCGGAAGGTGTTGACGGGGATCCTGTTCGTGCTGCAGACGGGGATTCCGTGGGAGTACCTGCCCAAGGAGATGGGCTGCGGATCGGGGATGACCTGCTGGCGCCGGTTGAAGGAGTGGCAAGAGCAGGGTGTTTGGCGGCAGCTGCACGAGCTGCTGTTGGCGAAGCTGAACGAGGCCGACCGGATCGAGTGGTCGCGGGCGGTGATCGACAGCTCGCATGTGCGCGCTGTCGGGGGGGCGAGAAGACGGGACCAAGCCCTGTCGACCGCGCCAGGAGCGGCTCCAAGCACCATACGCTGACCTGTGGACGTGGAACCCCGCTCGCGCTCTCGCTCAGCGGCGGCAACCACAACGACGTCCTCGAGCTGCTGCCGCTCGTCGATGCAATACCGCCGGTGCGGGGCAAGCGCGGCCGACCCCGCCGCCGGCCAGGGCGGCTGCTCGCAGACGGCGCCTACCACTCCCGCCGTCACCCCAGGAGCTGCGCGCCCGCGGCATCGAGGCGGCGATCTCGCGCCCGAAGCAGTCGCACGGATCCGGGCTCGGCAAGCAGCGCTGGGTCGTCGAGCGCACGATCGCCTGGCTTCACCAATACCGACGACTGCGCGTCCGCTACGAACGCCGCGCCGACATCCACGAAGCCTTCCTCCAGATCGCCGGTTGCCTCATCTGCCTCAAGCTCCTCACCAAGGAGGAGTCATTTTGTTAGGCGCTCTTAGCGTGGCCGCACCGCGCCGTGCGACGCACGTGATCTAGTCTGGGGCCGGAGCGGCATGGGCCCGGTGTAGCGCGGGGGAACCATGTTTCCCCCGCGAGCCCTTCTTCTGGTTGGAGGACGGATCGGCCTTTCTTGGCCTCCGGGGCGAGTGAATCGCCCTCCGGCCTCGTGAAGCTTGCGCACAGCCAGCCGACTCCGCTCTAGCCTGAGCGGCGGAGCGGCATTAGGCCCGGTGGCCCAGCTGGTCCCTTCAAAACCAGTGCGGTCGTGTAGAGCACGGCTCGGTCGGTTCGACTCCGGCGCCGCTCCGTAGATCCGTCCGCGGGAGGGAGTGTTACCAGGATGAACGCCCTGCCGCCTGAGGCCGAAAAGCTCCTACTGGCCATCGCGCCAGAGGAGTTCGTAGCCGCACGGCAACGGCTCGTTCGGGAGTTGCGCGCCGCCGACCGCTCGGACGAAACCGCTACGCTCGCCCGCCTGCGGAAGCCGACGGTCGTCGTCTTCGCCGTCAACCGTGCGGCGCGCGACCGTCCCAAGGCTGCCCGCTCCGCGGCCGAGGCCGCTCTTCACGTCAAGGAGACGCAAGTCGGTAACCAGCCGGAAGCGTTTAAGCGCGCGCTCGATGGGTCGGAGGCATCGCTGGATCTGCTGGCCGAGGTCGCCGTTGCGCACGTCGCTCCGCGGGGGAAGGCTCCGAGCGACGCGATGCGCCGGCGCGTTCGCGATCTGCTTAGGAGCGCTGTCGCAGACGACGACGCACGCGAGGCGCTCGTTCGCGGAGCGCTCACCGAGGAGCTCGAGGCAGTCGGCTTCTCGCCGTTCGCAGGGATGGTCCCGGCGTCGACGCAGCGCCCGAGGCGGAAGTCCGGACCGAGCCGAGCGGAGCAGCAGGAAGCGAAGCGGCATGAGCACGAGCGGGCGCTGCGCGAGGAGCTTGCTGAAGCCGAGCGACACCTGCAAGAGACCGTCCAGTCGGCGCACAGAGCCGAGCGTGAGCGGAAATCCGGCGAGCGAGCTGTCACCTCGATACGTGCCAAGCTCGAGCGGATCGACTGAGAGTTGCCTGATCCACCCGGCGTTACTCGGCTCGCGCTCGGTTGTCCTCGAGCGCCCTTTCGGCCTCCGCGCGGCTCAGGACTCCGAGGAGAGCTCCGTGCGATGTGGCGACGACCCAGTGCTTCACGCCCTGACTCGATCTCGACCCGAGCAGCTTCTCGACGGGGTTGCTCGGGAGGATCGTCTTCGGACCGAGCTCCATCACCTCATCTGCTCGGGCAGTTGCGTCCTTGCTGAGCGCGTCGCCGCGCAGAAGCCCCAGGACGATCCGATGCTCGTTCACGACCACGCAAAAGTCGTACCCGCTGTCAACGACTCGGTCGCGTAGCTCGCCGACACGGTCGTCGGGGGCGCACGTCGAGACGTCGTCTCGGACGAGATCTCCCGCCCACGGCACCTCGGCTGACTTTCCCTCCCGTGGCATGCCGCAGGCGAACCAGTCGGCCTTGCTGCCGACGTAGTCGTAGACCCGCTCGAAGCCGAGCTGCTCGAGCCGCCACGCGGCTCGTGCGCTCATGTTTCACTGGTAGTCGTAGCAGTACGCGATCACCGGCCGGTCACGATCGAGCTTTGCCGCGCTCTGCGCGTCGAGCTCCTTCAGCGAGATGTGGATCGCTCCAGGGAGGTGGCTGTCCTCGTACTCGCCGCGCGACATCACGTCGAGCAGCTGCGCACCTTCGTCGACCAGACTTTGGACTTCCTCGAGCTCGATCATCTCCGGCATCGCAAACCTTCCTTTCAGAGCTCCCGCACGCGCGGGAGCACGTTGCGTTCGTAGAAGCGGAAGAACGTCTCCTGATCCGCCCCGACCTGGTGCACGTGCACGTGGTCGAAGCCGGCGTCGACGAACTCTCCGATCCGGGCAAGATGCGCGTCCGGATCGGCGCCGCAGAGGATGCGCTCGCACACCTCCTCCTCGGACACGAGCTCGGCGACAGCCTGGAAGTCGGCCGGGACGCGGAGCTTGCTCAGGAGCCTCGATGGAATCGCAGCAGGCGCCGTCCACTGCGCCCGCGCGATCCGGCGCGCCTCGGCCTCGTCGTCGGCGACGCAGACGTCGATCTGCGCGTAGCGCGGTTTCCCTCTGCCGCCTGCCTCCTCGAACGCCTGCACGAGCTCCTCGGAGGGTGAGACGGCCATCAGCCCGTCGCCGATCCGGCCCGCGAACTCGGCTCCGTCGGCGCCCGTGGCGGCGACGACGACCGCCGGCGGCTCGAGCGGGCGCGAGTAGATACGTGCGTTGTCAACCGTGTAGTGCCGGCCGAAGTGCTCGACGGTTCCGCCGGCCCACAGCTTCCTCATCACGTCGACCGCCTCCTCGAGCATCTCGCGTCGAATCTCACTGGGCGGCCACCACTCGCCGGTGACGTGCTCGTTCAGGTTCTCGCCGGTACCGACGCCGAGAAAGAAGCGACCCGGCATCAGCGTGGTCACTGTAGCCGCCGCCTGAGCGACGAGGTACGGCGGGGTACGGCGGATCGGCGCGGTCACCGTGCCGAGGCGCAGTCGCCGAGTCGCGTGTGCAACCGCGCCGAGTACGGCCCAGGCGAACGGTGACTGTCCCTGCCTATGCGTCCACGGGTGGTAGTGATCGGAGAGGACCGCGTACGAGAATCCGACCTCCTCGGCGCGCCGCGCGTAACCGACGAGGTCGGGAGCGGAGTGCTCCTCGCTCGACAGCTGATAGCCGAGTTCGACCATGTGCTTGCTCCGTCTTCCCTACGCGGTGCTACCGCTTCCGTGCTTTCGGTCTGCGGCGGCTGGTTGCATGCCTCTTCGAGCGTCCGTTCTTTACGCCTTTCGCCGCCTCCACGCTCGCGCGCAACGCCTCGAGGAGGTCGGAGGGTGCCTCTTGCCTCTCGCGCGGAGGCGCATGGACCTCCTCGCCGCGAAGCTTGCGCTTCACGATCTTCAAAAGACGCTTTCGATACTCGTCCTCGTACTTGCCGTGATCGAAGTCGGACGTGAAGCGGTCGATGAGGGTCTGCGCCATCTCGAGCTCGCGCTTGTCGAGTTTCGAGCTGCGTTTCGGCGCGATGCCTTTGACTGGACGTATCTCGTCGGCGAAGTACATCGCCTCGAGCAAGATAAGGCCCTCGCGCACCCGTAGGCACCCGAGTTGCTGCTTCTGCTGGAACACGTATTCGACGATCGCAGAGAGACCCGAGTCCTCCATCGCACGAACGAGGACCAGATACACCTTCTCGGCTCCCTCCGCCGGGCCGAGGTAATAGCTCCGCTGGAAGACGATCGGATCGATCTCTTCGCGCTGGACGAAATCGAGGACTTGAATCGTGCGGTATCCCTCCTCCTCGGCCGCCTCGAAATCCTCCTCCTCGAGGTAGACGAGCTCGCCGTCCTCGACCTCGTACGCCTTGACGATCTCGTTCGCGGGGACCTCGCGCCCTTCCTTCTTGCAGACCTTCTCGTAGCCGATCGGCGAGCCGTCCTTCTCGTGGACGAGGTGGAGCTCGAGATCGTGCTCGTCGATCGCGCTGTACATCTTCACCGGAGCGTTGACGAGCCCGAAGGCGATGCTGCCCGACCAGATCGCACGCGGCATGAAGTCCGGGTACCCAATCTCACGTGACCGGTAAACGGGCGGCGTTCGTGTCCGTTTACCGTCGAGCACACACGGGTAAATCCGCGTAACCTCGAGGGAAAGGAGACGAGATGAACCCCGAGGAGGAAAGAGAGAGCGGCCAAGGCGGCAGCTCACAGAGTGGTCAGGAAGGCGGTTCGCAGAGCGGCGGCTCGCAGGGCGGTTCCCAGAGCGGCGGCTCGCAGGGTGGACCGGAGACCGGCGGTTCTTCGGGCGGGGGCTCGCAGGGCGGCGGCTCGCAAGGCGGGAGCTCGCAGAGCGGCGGTTCCGAGAACGGCACCGGGGGCCAAGGCGAAATGGAGAGCCCCCAGGACGAAGAGTCCAGTGGCGCGAGGTGAGTCGGTAGCACGAGGGCGGACCGACATCGCCGGTCCGCCCGACGCGCAGGAAATCCATCACGTCCGACTCGGAACAGCTCAAAGCACGATCAGCGGAACGGTCTCCTCGTCGATCCGTCGGCGCAGGTGCTCGGGCGACTCCTCGAGCATCAGCTCGAGCGTCGGCCACACATGCGCCTCGAGCAGATGGCCGCCGCGCGTGCGGCCGTCACGGCGACCGACGACGACGTGCGCGTGCACCTTCGGCTGTCCCTCGTGCTCGGCGATGTCACCGAGCAACGAGAGCACCTCGACCTGCTCTTCGAGCGAGATCTCGAGATATCCGGTCCGCCCCCGGTCAAGGTAGCCGAGCTTCACGTAACTGAATGCACCGATCGCGGTAAAGCGGGCGGCCGGGAGCTCGCACTCGCGCGCGAACCCTTCGAGCTCCTCGATCACCGCGTCGTCCTTGTCGAAGACGAGCACGTACGTCCGCTCGCCGTTTCGGTGAAGGAGCTTTGTCCTCATGCCGCGAAGCGCTCCGCGTCGGTCTCCTTCAGCTCGAGGCCGTGTCCGGCCCTGGAGAGGTCCGGATGGAGAGAGCCGGCGACGGGCTCGACGAACCCGTCGAAGAGCAGGCGCTCGATCCGGACGTGATCGTGGAACCACTCGAGATGCCGAAGCCTGGGGACTGCGAGGCAGGGATGCAGATGGAGCGAGGGCGCCGTATGACCGGAAAGGTCGAGGCCGTGCGCATCGGCCAGCGCCGCCGCTCGCAGGAACCCGGTGATGCCGAGGCAGCGGGTGGCGTCGGCCTGGAGACAGTCGACCGCGCCGATGATGTGGCGAAAGTCGGCCGGGACGTACGCGTACTCGCCGGCGGCGACGTCCATTCCGGCGGGCGAGCGCTCACGTACGAACGCCAGTCCCGCGAAGTCGGCCGAGCTCACCGGCTCCTCGAGCCACGTGACCTCGTGCTCGGCGAACCGTTCCGCATGAAGGAGCGCCTGCTTCGGCGTGTACGCGCCGTTCGCGTCGACGAAGAGCTCCGCCGAGCCGATCGCCTCCCGCGCCAGCCGCACCCGGTCGGCATCGCCGGCGGGCTCCCGTCCCACCTTCATCTTCACTCGCGCTATGCCATCTGCCGCCCAGCCGCCCAACTGCTCCTCGAGTCGGGCCGGCGAGTACGACGTGAACCCGCCGCTTCCGTAGATGGGAACGTCTTCGCGGGCCGCTCCCAGGAGTGTGCAAAGTGGGAGGTCGAGTACTCGAGCCTTCAGATCCCACAGCGCTGCGTCGACCGCCGAGATCGCTGATGCGGCGACTCCGGGGCGGCCGAGGTTGCGAACCTGCCGTCCGAGTGCGTCCCAGATCGAGGGGATCCCGAATGCATCTCGCCCCTCGACGAGGGCACGAAGTGGATCGGCGACGACCGCAGCAGCCGCAGCGTGCGAGTACGTGTATCCGAGACCTCGCTTGCCGCCTCCCTCGACGTGGACGACGACGATCGTCGTCGAGTTCCACTCGTGCGTCCCGTCGGACTCTGGCGCGTCGGTCGGGATCGTGTACGCAGCGACGTCCAGCTGTTCGATCGGGGCTTCGACGTGACGCGTAACCGTCACCACGGCTACCTCCTGGCCAGCAGCTCCGCGACCTTCTGCCTGAGCGAGTTCTCGATCATGCCGCGCCGACCCGGATCGCCCTTGGCGACGGCGAGGGCGAAGTTCTTTGCCTGCTCGAGAGTGATGTGCGGCGGCAGCGGCGGCACCTCAGGATCGGTGACGACGTCGAGGACGACCGGCCGATCGGCGGCGAGCGCCGTTTCCCAGGCCGACGCGATCTCTCCCGGCTCCTCGACGCGCATGCCCTGGAGGCCGACCATCTCGGCGAAGCGGGCATACGGGACGTCCGGGATCTCTTGTGAGGCGGCGTACTTCGGATTGCCCTCCATCACCCGCTGCTCCCAGGTGACCATGTTCAGGTCACGGTTGTTCAGGACCGCGACGACGAGACGCGGGTCCGACCAGCGTCTCCAATACTTGGCGATGGTGACGAGCTCGGCGAGGCCGTTCATCTGCATGGCGCCGTCGCCCACGAGGGCGATGGCGACCCGGTCCGGGTGGGGCGAACTTGGCCGCGATCGCGTAGGGGACGCCGCACCCCATGCTCGCCAGGTTGCCGGAGACCGAGGCCATCATCCCGCTCCGGAGCCGAAGATCGCGCGCGAACCAGTTCGCGGCCGTGCCCGAGTCGGAGGTCAGGATGCAGCGGTCGGCAAGACGCTGCGACAGCTCCCAGAAGACGCGCTGCGGGTTGATCGGATCGGCGTCCTGCAGCGCCCGCTCCTCCAGCACCTGCCACCAGTGGTTGACGTTCTCATCGACCTGCTCTCGCCAGGAGCGGCTTGCCTTGCGTTCCAGGTACGGCCGCAGCGCTCGCAGCGTGGCGGCGCTGTCACCGACCAGGTTGACCTCGGTCGGGTAGCGGATGCCGAGCCTCGCGGCGTCGATGTCGATCTGAACGCCGCGCGCCGCGCCTGGCCTTCCTCGGGCAGGAACTCCGAGTACGGGAAGCTCGTCCCGACCATCAGGAGCGTGTCGCAGCCCGTCATCAGCTCCCAGCTCGGCCGCGTGCCGAGCAACCCGATCGAGCCCGTGACGAAGGGCAGGTCGTCGGGTACCGCCGCCTTGCCGAGGAGCGCCTTGGCGACCCCGGCCCCGAGGACGTCCGCGGTCTCGACGACTTCCCCGGTCGCGGCGAGCGCGCCCTGGCCGACGAGGATGGCGACCCGCTCGCCAGCGTTCAGCACCTCGGCGGCGCGGCGGAGGTCGTCATCGCGTGGAACCACTTCCGGCCGGCTGTAGCCGATGCCGGAGTGGATCGTCCCGTGCTCGCGGGGCGGCTCCTCGGCCGGCTCGTTCTGGAGATCGTTGGGGACGATGATGCAGGTCACCGTGCGCTTCGCCTGCGCGATGCGAAGCGCTCGGTCGACGACGTGCCGCATCTGGCTCGGCTCGGTCGCCATCTGCACGTACTCGCTGGCCACGTCCTTGAACAGCGTCGTGAGATCGACCTCCTGCTGATACGAGCCCCCGAGAGCGGCTCGGGCCTGCTGGCCGACGATCGCCACGACCGGCTGGTGGTCGAGCTTCGCGTCGTAGAGCCCGTTCAGGAGATGGATCGCGCCGGGCCCCGAGGTCGCGAGGCAGACGCCGACCTCGCCGGTCCACTTCGCGTGCCCGCAGGCCATGAAGGCGGCCATCTCCTCGTGCCGCACCTGGACGAACTCCATGCGCTCCTCGGCTCGCTGGAGCGCGCCCATGATCCCGTTGATGCCGTCGCCGGGGTAGCCATAGATACGCCTGATGCCCCAGTCGTGGAGGCGCTGGACGAGGAAGTCGGACACTGTCTCGCTCACGAGGGACCTCTATTCGTAAGGGCGAGTCGCGCGGTGCGCAGTGCGAGCGCCTCGATGGTCAGGCTCGGGTTGACCGCGCCGACCGAGGGCAAGACCGAGCCGTCGCAGATCCACAGGTTGGAGACGTCGTGCGTCCGGCAGTCCGGGCCGACGACCGACGTCTCGGGATCCGTTCCCATGCGGGCCGTGCCGAGGACGTGGTGCGTCCCCTCGCTGACAAGCGTCCTCGTCGCGCCGGCCGCCTGCACGACCTGCTCGGAGAGCGCCCGCTCGGCCTCGACGATGGCCTTGTCGTTCTCGCCGTACGAGAACGTGATCCGAGCAACCGGGACGTCGTTCGAGTCCACCTCGTCGGCGAGCGTGACGCGGTTCTCCGGATTCGGCAGCACCTCGCCCAGGCTCGCGACAAGTCCCCAGTGCGCGTACTCGTCGAGCACCTCCATGAGGTCGTTGCCCCACAGGTCTGGGTTGCTCCCGACGAGGCTCTGCGCGAAGTTGATCGGGAACTGGGCATAGGTGTTGAGGAGAAACCCGCGGACGAAGCCGCGCGACTCGTCGGATGCGTAGGGGTCGCGCGTCATCACCCCGACCGGAGGCGTGACGAAGCTGTCGAGCGGCCGGTCGAAGCGGCCGTACACGATCGGTCCCGAGTGCACCATCAGGTTCCGCCCCACCTGGTCGCTCGAGTTGGCAAGATTGCCCGAGCTCAGGAGGAGCCGCGGAGTCTCGATCGCGTAGCAGCAGACGAACACCCGCGCTGCAGGCTGAAAGCGCTCCACGCCCTCCTCGAGGTACGTGACGCCGGTTGCGCGCCCTTGCTCCGTCTCGACGCGAAGCGCGAAGCAGTTGGCCCGGATCTCCGCGCCTGCCGCGACAGCCTTCGGAACGTAGGTGACCTGCATCCCGCCCTTCGCATCGCTCTTGCAGCCGTCCATACAGAAGCCGTAGTACATGCACGCGCTGCGACCGTCGACGGGCGTCGTCGCGATCGCGTGGGGCGTCATCTCGACGTGCAGCCCGCACTCGGCCATGCCCGCGCCGAGCGTGTGGTCCTTCGCCGACCAGGGGAGCGCGCCGTGCGGATAGGGCGCACCGGAGGGCCAGGCCGAACGGCGCGGGCCCGAAACCGGCAGCGCGCGTTCAACCTCGGCGTAGTAGGGAGCGAGCTCGTCGTAGCCGAACGGCCAGTCGACGCCCACGCCATCGCGCGTGGCGATCTCGAAGTCGCTCGGGTCGAGCCGAAGTGACATCGCGGTGAAGTGGACGGTGGTCCCTCCGACCGCGCGACCCGTGTTCACCCTGCCCGTCTTGATCGGATCGCTGACCCCCGCTGATCCTTAGGTCGTCCCAGTCGAGCGGCCCGATCATCGAGAGCTCGTCGTTGACCATGTCCTCGCGCGAGTCGATCCAATCGCCGGCCTCGATCACGACCACGCTCATCCCACCCTCGGCTAGCTCCTTGGCGAGAACGGAGCCACCCGCTCCGCAGCCGACGATGCAGGCGTCAACCGGCCCGTCGTGGTGCTGCATGAGGCGTTTCAGCTCGTCAACGCGTACGGGAGGCGCGCTCGTCACAGGCGGGTCGCTCCGGGGAACTTCTCGTGACGCCTCGCGACGCCGGTTCGCCCGATCCAGGAATAACCCTCGGGATAGGCCGGGCCGTTGAAGCCGATCCGCTCCCAGGTGTCGGGATGGGCGAGGTACCCGGCGAGAGCCTTGACGAGCAGGCGGTCGATGAACTCCTTGGCGGGCAGGCCAAGCTCCTGATCGGCTTCGCCGCGACGCATGCGGCCGATCAGTTCGTTCTGCTCGTCCTCGGCCAGCCGAGAGAACCCCTGCCTGAGAAGGGCTCTCAGGCCCAGCCGAAGCAACGCGGCGTTCGCCGGCAACCCCGGGGAACGGTCGCCGCGGCCGATCGGGTCCTCTGCGTGCGCATCCACGAACGCGGAGAGATCGATCGATTCCGGGACACCGGGAAGTAGTCGCGCGACGAACGCGCGCAGCTCGGGCTCGAGCTCGCCTCCGAAGTGCTCGAGGTTGTCCTTCCGGTAGCCGGTCTCTTGGCGCTCCTCGACGATCGCCCGCTCCTTCCGTCCTAGCCGGTCGAGCGGCTTCATAGCGCCTGCCAGATGAGGGCGACGCCCCCGGTCAGAGAGAGCAACAGGTACGCCCCGGGCAGAAAAGGCGGCGGGCCGCTCATCAGGTTGCGCAACGAGAAGCCGCCGATCCGCCGTCGGATGCCGTTGAAGTGCTCGTAGACGCCGACGAGTCCGGAGAGGACTCCGAGCGCGAAGACGACGAGAGCTAACCAGCCGACGATGCCGTCCCGCGCGATCGCCGCGACCACGGCTGCGAGGGCGATCACGGGCGCCAGGAACACCGGTCCGTACATCGTCCAGCGGCTGAATCCGGCCCGCCAGTGGAAGAGCAGCACTTGGGCGCCGAGGCTCACGAAGGCGATTACGAGGAACAGCAGGTACACGCGGGCAAAGGGCCAGTCGTCCCAAGCGTCCATCCGGATTTACTACCCGGTTCTTCCCGGTCCAACGAGCTACGAGTCCGGTTCGGGGCCTCCGCTTCGGCGGTCCTGCCAGGCGTGGTAGAGGGCGATCGCCCACCAGCGCCAGACGATGAACGCGGAGAAAACGACCGTCGTTCGCGAGACAGGCGGTGATCCGCTCGTTCTGCACTCCCTACGTGGCTGTCAGCCCAAGCGGGTCAACTCCACCGAGCCCACCCGTCCGATTCGAACAGGTGCGGTGTGGAACGATCGGCGCACACATTTCATGCCTCCAGTGCCAGGCACAGTTAGCGCGGTCCTACCAACTGATTGGCCGCACGCTGACCTCCTAGACGTACTGCCTCTTCAGGCTGCAGCCGCTCGCGACGAGGAGAGCTTCGGCGTGTGGGTGATCATCGAGTGGGAGTCGAAGACTCTGGTCGGCGATATCGGCTTTATCGGGCCGCCGGGAGACGACAGAGCGGTCGAGATCGGCTACAGCGTGATCCCAGATCGGCCGGGTCGCGGGTACCGAAGCAGCAAGCGCCCCTCGTCGATTGGGCGCTCCGACAGCCACGGGTGGGCTCGGTCGTCGCCGGTTGCGAGAAGGAGAATCTGCCGTCAATCCGCGTGCTCGAACGCATTGGTTTCGTCCTCACCAGCGAGAGCGACGGCCAACTCCGTTGGCAGCTCGAAACGGCCCATGACGATCAGGGCTGAGGCTGACAGCCGTAACGACTGCCAGGCGGTTCTGAAT
>JACCTK010000344.1 GCA_013812465.1 Actinomycetota bacterium | reverse complement strand
GAGCAGCCGCATGGGTCCGTCCTCTACGGGCAAGGAAAGACGCTCGTGCTCTGCACGGCGACGGTGGAGGAGGGCGTGCCGCGCTGGTTGGCCCGCAGCGGACGAGGCTGGATGACCGCCGAGTACTCGATGCTGCCGGCGTCCACCGGCGAGCGGACGCAGCGCGCCGTGTCGCGCGGGCGGCCCGACGGACGGACAGTCGAGATCCAGCGCCTGATCGGTCGCGCGCTCCGCTCCGTCTGCGACTTCGAGGCGCTTGGCGAGCGCACGCTCTGGCTCGATTGCGACGTCCTGCAGGCGGATGGCGGCACGCGTTGCGCGTCGATCACCGGCGTCTGGATCGCCGCTCGCCGCGCTCTCGACCACTTCGGCCTCTCGAAGGCGCTCCGCGGCTCGGTCGCCGCGGTCTCGGTCGGGATCGTGGGCGGGGAGGCGGTGCTCGACCTCGACTACCCGGAGGACTCCTCGGCCGAGACGGACATGAACGTCGTCATGACCGGCGAAGGCGCCCTGGTCGAGGTGCAGGCGACGGCAGAGCGGGATCCGTTCTCGCGCGAGCTCCTCGATCAACTGCTCGACCTCGCGGCCGGTGGGATCGAGGAGCTGACCACGACGCAGCACGAGGCCGTGGCTCTGCCGCGCGCGTGAAGTTGATCCTCGCGTCGCGGAACAAGCACAAGCTGCGCGAATGGCGGGATGCGCTCCCGGGCTGGGAGGTCGTCCCGCTCGGAGGAACGGACGAGCCGACCGAGGACGGCGCGACCTTCGTCGAGAACGCACGGATCAAGGCTCGCCACGGGCGGCACGCCTCGCGGCACGAGGCGTGGGTTGCGGGCGAGGACTCAGGCATCGAAGTAGCAACGCTCGGCGGAGGACCCGGGATCGAGTCTGCCCGCTGGTCTGCCGAGCCTGTCGCGCGGCTGCTCGCCGAGGTCGAAGGCGTGGAGAACCGCAGTGCGCGCTACGTCTGCGAGGTCGTGGCACTCGACCGGAGCGGAGCGGAGGTGCGGGCGTCGGGGACACTCGAGGGGACGATCGCCCAGGGGCCGAGCGGGACCGAAGGATTCGGCTACGACCCGATCTTCATCCCGCGCGGCGAGTCACTCACCGTCGCGATGCTCGGCGATCCATGGAAGGCCGCGCACTCGCACCGCGCGCAGGCTGCGCGTGCGCTCGCGGCGCTCCTGCGATAGCGTCGAACAATGGACGCGAACCAGGCGCTGGCTGAGCTCGCCGAGCTCTCGTCCCAGGTCGTGCGGGCGGTCGTATTGGACGCGAAGGGCTCCGTGCTCGCGTCAACGGGTGACGGAAGCGATGCCTTGGCCCGGTCGGCCGTCGATCTGCTGGCCGCTGCCGGCGAGCTTCACGCCTCTGCGGGCGAGGTGACGCGCGCGGAGGTGGAGCTCGCCGAAGGCGGCCTCTTCGTCCTCCGTGAAGGTGATCGAACGATTGCGGCGGCGACGGGCCCCAACCCCACTGCTGGACTGATCGTCTACGACTTGCGCACCTGCCTCGGCGGGATCGTCGACGAGAAGCCCAAGCGGCGGCGTTCGGCGACCAAGCCGAAGGATGAAGAGGACGAATGAGACGGGTGTCGCGTCTCGCGGTCCTGGTGAGCGCCGCTATCTGGGCGTGGCGCCATTTCGTCCATGCCCGTGGGCCGCACGAGCGCGCGAGTGTGTCGTTCGCCGACGGCTCGGCAATCGTGCTCGAGCCGGGCTCGGCGGAGTTCGAACGACTCGCTTCCATCGCTCGCTCAGCGCTTCGATGAGCGACGAGGCGCTGGGGCGAATGTTGGCCGAGAGAGCGCTGCTCGAGGGCGACTTCGTCCTCCGCTCCGGCAAGCGCTCGTCGTGGTATCTCGACAAGTACCGCTTCGAGACCGAGCCGGAGATCCTGCGCGCGCTGGGGAAGAGCCTGGCCGATGCGGTCTCGGAGTTCGAGCCGAACGCGGTTCGCCTTGCCGGCCCGGCTCTCGGGGCCGTCGCGTTGGCAGCTTCGGCATCGATGACGTCCGGTCTGCCCTTCATCATCGTGCGCGGTGAAGCCAAGGAATACGGGACGGCGAATCGGATCGAGGGCCCCTTCGAGCCGGGCGAGCTGGTGTGCCTCCTGGAGGACGTCGTGACGACAGGCGGCGCTCTCCGAGCGTCGGTGTCGGCTCTTCGGGACGAGGGCCTCGTGGTGCGAAACGCCATCTCGGTCGTCGACCGGGAGGAGGGTGGCTCGGACGCTCTCGCGCGCCTCGGCGTGCGCCTCCGCGCCCTCTTTCGCGCCGAGGAGCTCCTGGAACTACGAAAAACCGCCGCAAAGCTCGATGGTTGAGCCAAATCAGATGGGCTGTTAGGGTCCCCCAGTCCCCGACAGACTCATGATTCCGACATAGGAGGAGGGACAGTGACCAAGCAGGATTTCGTGGACGCCGTAGCCGACCAGGCCGGTATGTCCAAGCGTGACGCCGGCGCTGCGGTAGACGCCGTGCTCGACACCATCACGTCCGCGCTCAAGCAGGGTGACTCGGTCACCTTCACGGGCTTCGGCAAGTTCTCGACGTCGGCGCGCGCCGCGCGCATGGGCGTCAATCCGCGCACAGGCGAGCGCGTGCAGATCCAAGCGACGACCGTGCCGAAGTTCTCGGCCGGCAGCGCCCTCAAGACCGCCGTCAAGAGCGGCTAAGCGCGGGCTTCACTCGCGGGGTTTCGGAGGGGTCGCCGCGAGGCGGCCCCTCCGCTTTCGGGTGAACACTTGGCCCCTGACCCGCTTGGCTCTGACGTTTGCGTAACGTCAGCCCACTTTCCCAGGACGGGGGCTTCCCAGTGCGGCCCACGCTACCCCCATGTCTGACACCAAGAGCTTGAGATACGAACATATGTTCGATAGTGTCGAATCGTGCAGCTCATGTTCGATGCCGCGGATCGGCTCGTCGAGCTCGTGCAGGCTCGGCGCGGGCCCGTGTCGCCGGAGGACGCGGCTCACGTTCTCTTCGCGCTCGAGCGTGCGCCCGCCGCTCTCGCCCGCTCGCTGCTCGACGACGTGGTCGCCGGTGACGCTCGGCTCGCCTGGCTCGGCGCCCGCGTCGGGCTGACCGACCCGCCGCACGCCGACATCCTCATCGAGGACGCCGAGTTCATCGTCTTCGACCTCGAGACAACCGGTCTCTCCGCGATTCGCAACCGCATGTGTGAGATCGGGGCCGCGCGGGTGCGCGCGCTCGCCATCGAGGACACCTTCGAGACGCTCGTCAACCCCGGCTCCGTGCTCCCGCCGTACATCGCCGCGCTCACCGGAATCCGCGACGGCGATCTGAGGCGCGCGCCGCGCTCCGAGCTCGCCGTCCGTCGCTTCCTCGGCTTCGCAGGAGACGCCTCGCTCGCCGCGCACAACGCGCGCTTCGACATGTCGTTTCTCGAGCGCGAGGTCGAGCGGCTCACCGGGCGGCGCGTCGCGGCGCCGGTCGTGGACACGGTCTGGCTCGCGAGGCGGCTCCTCCAGCGCAGGAGCGAGCGATTCTCGCTCGCATCGCTCGCGCATTTCTTCGGAACGTCGACCCGCCCCTGCCACCGGGCGCTGCCTGATGCGCTCGCGACCGCGGAGATCCTCGTCTCGCTGCTCGGCCTCGCGCAGGAGCGCGGCGCGCGGACGGTCGCGGACGTTCTCGAGCTCGCGGCGCCACGAGCGCGCAGGCTGCACGGGAAGCGCTCGCTGATCGCCGGAGCTCCCACCGGCCCCGGCATCTATCTCTTCCGCGACCGCAACGAAACGATTCTCTATGTCGGCAAGGCGCGTGACCTGCGGGCGCGGCTCCGCTCCTATTTCTCGGGCTCGCGGCAGCGGCCCGCCGTGGAGGCGGCGCTCGGCGCGCTCGAGCGCGTGGAATGGAGGCAGCTCGGCTCCGAGCTCGAAGCCGCTCTCGAGGAGTTGCGGCTCATCGGTGAGCTTCGTCCTCCCGCGAACGCGCGAGGCGGGCGGCCGAACCGCTACGTCTACCTCGCGCAGCGCGGCGATCGCTGGGTCGTTGTCTCGGAGCCAGGCCAACACGGGCCGATCACGAGCCGAAATCGCGCGCGGCTCGTCGCGCGCGCGCTCTACGGCTTCGAGGGCGACGACCCCGCTGACGCCGTGCCCGCGCTACATGACAAGCTTCGGCGGCTCGCGCGCGATCTCCGCTTCGAGGACGCCGCTCGCGTGCGCGATCGCCTGAAAGCGCTCGAGGAGGCGGTTGCGCGTTTCGCCGAGCTCGACCGGCTTCGGAAGGTCAACGTCTGTGTTCTGGCGCCCGCACGAGAGCCAGGCTTCAAGCGGGCGTTCTTCGTCACAGGCGGCCGGCTGGCGGCGGTGAGGATGCTGGCCGCTGGCAGAGCAGGCAGGATCGAGGTGGAGGCCGGAATCGCGGAGGCGGCACTCGCCGAGCCGTCGTTCGCGCCCGAAGACGCGGACCGGCTCCTGCTCGTGGCGGGCTTCATGCGACGACCGGGACCCGAGCTCCGCATCGTCTCGCTGGATGCGACCCAAATCCTTGCGGCGTGAGGGACCCAAAGCCCGACGAGGTGCGTAGCCTTGAGACGTGGACCTCCCAGCCTTCCCCGACCGCCTCGCCCAAGCGGTCGAGCGCAAGCGCAGCCAGCTCGTGGTCGGCCTCGACCCGCGGCTCGACGTCCTCCCGATGGAGCTTCGCGGCGAGGCGGTGCTCGGCCGGGCGGCTGCGGCGAGCGCGGTGGCGCGCTTCTGCAAAGGGATCGTCGATGCTGTCGGCCCGTATGTCGTCGCGGTCAAGCCGCAGGCAGCGTTCTTCGAGGCTCTCGGCTCGGACGGGATGCACGCGCTGGAGGAGGTCTGCGCGTACGCGCGCTCGATCGGCCTGCTTGTCATCCTGGACGCCAAGCGTGGCGACGTGGGCTCGACCTCGCGCGCGTACGTCGCCGCCTATCTCGAGCCGAACGAGGAAGGAACTCCGCTGGCCGACGCGATCACCGCGAGCCCGTATCTCGGTCTCGACTCGGTCGAGCCCTTCCTCGCCGCCTGCAGACGACACGGCTCCGGGGTCTTCTTCCTCGTGCGCACGTCGAACGCGGGCGCCGCGGATGTGCAGGACGCGATGCTCTCCGACGGCCGGCCGCTGTGGCAGCACTTGGCGACGCTCGTCCACGAGTGGGGACAGCCGCTCGTCGGCGAGGGAGGCATGTCGAGCGTCGGCGCCGTCGTGGGCGCGACGCTGCCGCGCGCGGTCTCGGAGGCTCGGCGGCTGATGCCGCAAACGCCGATGCTGCTACCCGGCGTCGGGGCGCAGGGCGCCACTC
>JACCTK010000192.1 GCA_013812465.1 Actinomycetota bacterium | reverse complement strand
GTCGCGGAAGCACCGCACGATCTGGAAGTAGCGCTCGTAGCCCGCGACCATCAGCAGCTGCTTGAAGATCTGCGGCGACTCGGCGAGTGCGTAGAACTCGCCCGGGTTGAGCCGCGACGGCACGAGGAAGTTCCGCGCGCCGCCCGGCGTGTACTTCACCATGAACGGCGTCTCCATCTCGAGGAAGCCGTTGGCGCCGAGGTACTCGCGCGTCACCTTCGTGATCTTCGAGCGCGTGATCAGACTCTTCTGGAGCTTGGGGCGGCGCAGATCGAGATAGCGATACTTGAGCCGCAGCGACTCGTTCGCCTCGTCGCGATCGTCGAGGCCAAACGGCGGCGTGTCGGACTTCGAGAACACCTCGATCGTCTTGACCCACACCTCGATGGTGCCGGTTGCGAGCTTCTCGTTGACGTTGGTGCCGCGCGAGCGCACCTCGCCGACGATGCCGATGCACCACTCGGATCGGAGATCCTTGGCGACCTCGACGGAGGCCGGGTCGAACGTGGGGTCGAACACGAGCTGCGTCTTGCCGTCGCGGTCGCGGAGGTCGATGAAGACCGCCTTGCCATGGTCGCGATAGGACTGGACCCAGCCGGTCAGCACCACGTGGGTGCCGACGTCGGTGGCGCGGAGGGCGCCGCAATTGTGAGTCCGCGTGTAGGTATCCAGGAACGAGCTCATCGGGAGCGCACTCTATCCGATCGGAAACGATCCCACCGGCGTACGCGGTCAACTGCCTCGCCCGAGACGGGCTCGATGGTCAAATTTCCCAACAGTTGCGATCGGATGAGATCCCTCGACGGTCCGAGAATTTGATCCACTGGGAGTCCGCGCGTTAGCATTTTTCTCGTAGGAAGGGCGGGGACTTCACGGTCGAGCCACGGTCACGGCTCGGACGGCCGAAGCTCGCCAAGAATCGCGGAAAATTCGACTCACGCAGGCGACTTGATGATGTGCTTCAATAAGAGGAGTTTGCGTTGAGCGAAGCGTTGCCGATGATCGTTCCCCAAGTTGACCCGTGCAGTGGTTTTGCCGGTGACCCGGCGGATCTGGCGTTCGATCACGTCGATGCCCACGACGCCTCCGACACGACGGTCCGGGCCGCGGAGCTCGCCGACGCGCTTCGCCGGATGAAGAAGGCCGGGAGCACCACCCCGGACGAGATCATCGATGCGCAGGACAGCCTCGAGCGCCGCATCCGCGCCCACCTCGCGAAGGGCAGTGTCCAGGTCACGCTGACGGACAACCGCTACACGATGATCTCGGTGCGCCGGGGCGCCAAGCTCGGCAAGGACAAGCGGTTCGAAGTTCGCCTTCACCACATGTTCGTCGATGCCGATCCCGTCATCACGCGGGCCCTCGCGCACTACATCGCCGAGAACGACGCCGACGCCTCCCGCGTCCTCGGCGACTTCATCGACGCCAACACGAGCCACGTCCGCGGTCGCGCGCGCCGCGCCCCCGAGCAGCTGATCTTCACCGCCGGCGAGCACCACGACCTGCGACAGATCTTCGACGAGCTCAACGGCCAGTACTTCGGCAACAAGATCGAGGCCGCGATCACCTGGGGCGCGCGCACCGGCCGGCCGAAGCGGCGCAACAGCATCAAGATGGGCAGCTACTCCGTCGAGGATCGACTGATCCGCATCCACCGCGCGCTCGATCGCGCGTTCGTGCCACGCCGGTTCGTCGAGTGGATCGTGTTCCACGAGATGCTCCACCAGGTCCACGACATCAAGGTCAAGAACGGGCGCCTGGAGTTCCACTCCAAGGCGTTCCTCGCCGACGAGGCGCGGTTCGAGCACTTCCACGAGGCGCGCGCATGGGAGCGGCGTCACCTCGACGAGCTGCTCACCTACTGAGCCGCCATTTCCGCAGGTAGACTGCGGCATGTCGAACACGCTCGCTCGTACCCTCCAGGCCGACCTCAACTACTTCGCCGAAAAGGTCGGCTTCTCCAACGTCAAGGTCGACGGCCAGCTCGGGCCCCAGACTGTCGAGGCGTTCCGCGCGGTCCACGCCGCGGTGACCAAGCAGAACCCGATGCTCGCCGGCGCGATGACGCCGCCGTCTGACGCCGCCGGGCTCGAGCAAAAGGCCGAGCTCGCGCGCGAGTGGCTCGAGAGCACCGCGCGCGACGCGCTCGGTCTCGGCGATCTGCGCCGGTTCCACTTCGGTGAGGGCAAGGACTGGAACATCAAGGGCGCGATCGCGTACGGCGCCGGCGGCGCGCACGCCGAGTTCGAGGCGCTGCAGCGCGAGCTCAACACCGTCGCCGCGCAGGTGGGCCTCGAGCCGCTCGAGGTCGACGGTTTCATCGGCAAGCACACCGCGAACTTCGTCAGCAAGGTCTACGAGGCCGTCGTCGCGAAGAACTCCGCGTATGGGGCGACGCCGTTCCCGGTGCCCGACACCAAGGAGCTCGCCGCGGAGTACGCGATGTTCATCCGCAACTGGCTGTCGAAGATCCGCAGCGTGCTGGGTTCCAACGTCGCGTAAGCGTCGCTACCCCGTGTCGTCGTCCGTGGGCCAAACATACCGACGGGCGACGACCGGTGGCCCACCTCGCAGGTAGTCGAGGATCGCGGGTACGTCGGTGTCGGCGACGCCCGCGAGCCACTCGCCCTCGGGGTAGATGACGAGGTTCGGGCCGTCGAAGCACGGGCCCAGGCAGCCGCACGGCGTCACGGCGACCGCGCCGACGAGATCGGGATCGGTCGAAACGACGCGCTGGAGCGTGGCGACGATGTCGGTGCCGCCGCACGCGCCGCAGGAAGGCTTGCCGCCTTCCGGCCTCGCGTTGGTGCACACGAACACGTGGCTGCGATGGCGCATCGCGGCGACTGTAGCGCGAGAAAAAAATCGACGAAAAGCCTTGTCGACCTTGTGGTCTCGGACCACGATGCGCTGCCCCGGGGGGAACAGGGATCGATCGATCCTTTGTAATCGATGTCGACGCCACAGCACCACATCATCAAAGAAACGTCGGACTCCCTGTCGCGCTTGCTGCAGGACGAGTTCAAGCGCAACGGCTACAAGCGCGTCCACGTCATCGACGCGGCGCCGAAGCCCGACGCCGTCGAGGGCAAGCTGCCCGCGGTGTCGCTGTACCTCTATCAGATCGCGCTCGATCCATTCAGCGAGGACGGCAACGCCGTCGAGGAAGTCGTCGAGGTCCCGCAGGCCGACGGCACGATCAAGGAGTTCATGCGGCGGCGTCGCCTGTGGATCCGCCTCGACTATCTGATCTCCGCGTGGGCGCAGACCCCCGAGGACGAGCAGCTCTTGATCGGCTTGATCATCCGGACGGCCCTCGACAACTCCGAGATGTCCGGCGAGCGGCTGCGCGGCCAGAGCTTCCAGTTCGAGGAGGACTTCCGCGTCCCGCTCGAGATGTCGAGCCGCCTCGACGAAGGCACGCTCGCGCGGTTCTGGGGCAGCCTCAACCAGCCGGTGCGCCCGGCCGTCCAGGTGTTCACGACCGTGCCGATCCTCCCGGAGAAGATGGAGGAGTTCAAGCGCGTCGAGCAGCGCTCCCTCGAGTACCGGAACATCCACGACCCGAGGGTCCGTGAGCAGGGCCCGAGCCCGAACCCGTTTGCCCGCCGCCTCGATCTTGGCGGGGGCCGTCGCTGACTACCTAACGACTACGCACGCCACTAACCACTAATCACCTCTCGAGTGGGGACACGAAGGCCGTCCCCGAACAAACGGAAAAGGATACGAACATGGCTACCAGCTACCTGTCTCCTGGCGTCTACGTCGAAGAAGTCGATCGCGGTTCCAAGCCCATCGAGGCCGTCGGTACGAACACCGTCGGCTTCCTCGGCGAGTCGGCCAAGGGCCCGCTCAACGAGGCCGTCCTCATCACCAACTGGTCGCAGTTCGTGAAGACGTTCGGTGACTTCAAGGAGTGCTCGG
This sequence comes from Actinomycetota bacterium, assembly GCA_013812465.1. The sequence continues at coordinate 5,404 of JACCTK010000192.1, read as the reverse complement.
AGCACTTCGCCCACGGCATCTACGGCTTCTTCAACAACGGCGGCTCGCGCTGCTTCGTCGTGAACGTCGGCGCCCCCGCCGGCGCGGAGCCGGCCAAGGCCGCCGCGCCCGCCAAGGAAGGCGAGAAGAAGGACGAGAAGGCTGCCCAGGCGCAGCCCGCCGTCGGTGGCGGTGGCCGCGACGCGCTCTACATCGGCAAGGACGGCGGCCCCGGCGCCCGCACCGGCCTGAAGTGCTTCGAGGAGATCGACGAGATCGCGATCGTCGCGGTCCCCGGCCAGACCTCGGCCGCGGTCCATGACGCGGTCCTGTCGCACTGCGAGACCCGCAAGGATCGCTTCGCGATCCTCGACTCCGTCGAGACCATCCAGGGCGGCGTCGACCGCCTGGTCCGTCCGCGTGACTCGAAGTACGGCGCGTTCTACTTCCCGTGGATCCAGGTCTACGATCCCGAGAAGGGCAACATCTACGTCCCGCCGTCGGGCCACATCGCCGGCGTGTACTCGCGCGTCGACTCGGAGCGCGGCGTCCACAAGGCCCCCGCGAACGAGATCATTCGTGGCGCCCTCGGCCTCAAGTACAACGTCTCGAAGGGCGAGCAGGACCTGCTCAACCCGAAGGGCATCAACGCGATCCGCTTCATGAGCGGCGCGATCCGGATCTGGGGCGCTCGCACCCTGTCGAGCGACCCGAGCTGGCGCTACATCAACGTCCGCCGCCTGTTCATCATGGTGGAGTCGTCGATCGAGCGCGCGACCCAGTGGGTCGTCTTCGAGCCCAACGACCATCGGCTTTGGAAGCGCGTCCAGCGCACGATCACGTCGTTCTTGACGCTGCTCTGGCGTAACGGCGCGCTCATGGGCACCTCGCCCGAGCAGTCGTTCTACGTCAAGTGCGACGCCGAGACCAACCCGCCCGAGGTGGTGGACGCCGGCCAGCTGGTCGTCGAGATCGGTCTCGCCCCGGTGAAGCCCGCGGAATTCGTCATCTTCCGGATCGGCCAGATGGCGTCCGGCGGCGGCGTCGAAGAGTAAGCAGCTAGCGACTCACTGAACGCCCCCCGAGGAAGGATCCTCGGGGGGTGCTCGTAACAGGACCGGCCGAGGGTGATGACACTCCGGTCGATCAATCAGCCGAGGTTTCGCGGGCGTCTAGAAACCTCGAACGTCATGGAGTTTTTCGCGGGCTGCAAGGCTACTTGCAGTCGACGAGGCACCCCCTGCCGGGCTGACCAACGCTGCGACGCATTTTCAGGAGCACGGACATGGGTGACAAGCGCTCTTATTCAGCCGGACACTTCCTCCTCAGCCTCGATGGCGAGCCCGCGGTCCTGAAGGACTACGACGGCGGCAACATCAAGGGTGAGGTCGTGACCATCAACATGGGTCCCGACAACCTGCCGATCAAGCACATCTCCACGGTCAAGTTCGAGCCGTTCACGATCAACATCGGCATGTCGATGGGCAAGGGCCTGTACGACTGGGTCAAGGCCTCGCTCGACAAGTCGCACATCCGCAAGAACGGCTACGTCGCCGCCGCGGACTCGAACTACAAGGCCCAGAGCTACCGCCACTTCCGGGACGCGCTGATCACCGAGGTCACGATCCCCGCCTGTGACGCGTCGTCGAAGGACACCTCGTTCTTCACGATCAAGTTCGACGCCGAGGAGATCACGTACCAGGCCGGCGACGACGCCGACGTCAAGGGCGTGGTCAACACCAAGCAGAAGAAGTGGCTGACCTCGAACTTCCGCCTGCGCCTCGGCGACCTGCCGTGCACGCGCGTGTCGAAGATCGACTCGTTCACCATCAAGCAGGGCGTCATCCAGGACGACGTTGGTGAGCAGCGCATCTCCCAGAAGGAGTGCAGCAAGGTCGAGATCCCGAACCTCAAGGTGACGTTCTCGGCTTCGGACATCACCCCCTGGGCGAAGTGGTTCGACGACTTCGTGATCAAGGGCCTCAACGGCCAGGACGCCGAGCTGTCGGGCGCCATCGAGTTCATGGATCCCTCCATCAAGGAGACCCTGGGCTCGGTCGACCTGTTCCAGGTCGGCATCTTCTCCCTCGCCGAGGACAAGGGCGAGGCGAACAAGGACTCGATCAAGCGCTGGACTGCGGAGCTCTACGTCGAGCGCATGCAGCTCAACCTGAACTACGTCTGATCAGGTTCCTCGCCCGGCAGCTAGCCCGGCGGGGATTCTGGTAGGATGCGGCCTGCTCGATTCCGTCGAGCAGGCCGTTTTCTTTGGGGGGAATCGCTTGGCGTTCAAGACCGAGTACAAGTTCACGCTGCCGCGCGGCTACGTCGACGCGGAGGGCAAGGTCCACAAGGAAGGCACGATGCGTCTCGCCACCGCGCGCGACGAGATCCTGCCGCTCCAGGACTATCGCGTGCAGGCCAACCGCGCCTACCTCGTGATCATCCTGCTGTCGCGCGTGGTCAGCAAGATCGGCGACGTCACCCACGTCACCGTCGACGTGGTCGAGAACCTGTTCTCGACCGACCTCGCGTTCCTCCAGGAGTTCTACCGGAAGATCAACGAGGAGGGCGGCGCACCGAAGCACCACATCGCCTGTCCGAAGTGCGGACACGAGATGGATGTCGACATGGTCACTGGCGGGCTGATCGCCGCCGAGGATGGAGGTGCTGGCCGTCAAGGCCAGGGGTGAACTGGGCGGCGGTCGCAACCTATCCGCGTGAGCAGCTGTACCAGGAGATCGCCTACGTCGCGTACCACTTCCACTGGCCTCTCGAGGACATCCTCGACATGGAGCACGAGGAGCGCCACATCTGGCTCCGCGAGATCGCCAGGATCAACCGCGAGATCAACGAGGCGCGCGGCCGCTGACGCCGCGACCTGAAGAGACACCGAGGCACGCATGCGACCGACCGCCGAGATCAGACCACCGGGCGTCTACGCCGCCTTTGTCGATCCGATCCGTCCCACGCTCGAGATCGCCGACACCCGGATCACCGGGTTCGTCGGGCTTTCGGCCAAGGGGCCGATGAACGAGGCGACGCGGATCTCCCACTGGGACGAGTTCGTCGAGATCTTCGGATACACGAACGAGCACTACCTGTCCGATGCGGTGTTCGCGTTCTTCCGCAACGGCGGCACCGCCTGCCACATCGTGCGGATCGCGCACGTGCCCGGGGAGGACGAGGTGCTCGGCGTCGACCACGCGTCGTGCGCCGAGCACGTCCAGGCCGACGACTGGAACAAGCCGTCGCTGCGGATCCGCGCGCTCAACGAGGGCCGCTGGGGCAACAGCATCTGGGTCAAGTGCGTGCACGCCACCGGCGCCAGCGCGCTGTTGACCCGCGATCTCGACGTCGGCGCGGGCGAGGCCCAGGTCAACGCCGTGCGCGGCTTCGAGGTCGGCGCGCTGGTCCGGATCTACGACAAGGAGAACAGCGACTACGTCGTCCTCACCGAGGTCGGCGACAAGCTGCTCAAGTGGGGCAAGGAGACGCCGGTCAACCGCCGTCACCGCGCCGCCGCGCCCACGCACCTCGAGGTCCTGGAGTTCGAGATCCACTGCGCGCTGCGCGATCGCCGCGAGGTGTTCAAGAACCTCCAGATGCATCCGAGCTCGCGCAACTACGCGCCGCGGGTGATCGCGTCGCGGTCGCGGCTGATCCGCGTCGAGGATCTCAAGACCAAGTCGCCGGTGCCGCACAACCTGCCCGAGGCCGAGCCGATGGTGAAGCTCGCGGGTGGCCGCGACGGCAGCGAGAAGGTCACGACCGAAGACTTCATCGGCCACGACTTCGGCCCCGGGCACCGCAGTGGCCTGTCGGCGCTCGCGGTGCTCGAGGACGTCGCGCTCCTGGCGATCCCCGACGCGATGATCTTCTACGATCGCGAGCGCGGCCCCGCCGGCGAGATGAAGGCGCAGCGGCTGCAGGACACGATGATCTCGATCTGCGAGAACCTCAAGGACCGGTTCGCGATCCTCGACATCCCGCAGACCAAAGATATCGAGTGGGTCCAGCGCTGGCGGCGACGGACCGACTCGTCCTACTGCGCCTACTACTGGCCCTGGCTGAACATGGTCGGGCCGGACGGCGGCCGGTCGCGCCCGACGCCGCCTTCGGGGCCGCTGGCCGGGATCTACGCCCAGCGCGACACCAGCGAGGGCGTCCACGCGGCCCCGGCGAACGTCGCTGTGGTCGGCGCCGACGACCTCAGCCTGCGAATCACCGAGGACCACATGGGCCTGCTGAATGCCAGCAGTGTCAACACGTTCCGCATGCAGCGGGGCGTCCGGCCGTGGGGCGCACGCACCGCGTCATCGGACCCGAACTGGCGGTTCATCAACGTCCGCCGCCTGTTCATCATGCTCAGGCGCACGCTAGATCAAGGGTTTACGCGCTACACCTTCGAGCCCAACACCGAGATGACCTGGGGGCGAGTCCGGGTCGCAACCACGCAATTCCTGGAGGCGTTGTGGAAGAAGGGGATGCTGGTCGGGGGGAAGCCGGAGGAGGCGTTCTTCGTACAATGCGACGCCGAGACGAACCCCCAGGACAACATCGACCAAGGCATTCTCATCTGCAACATCGCCGTCGCTCCGACCAAGCCCACCGAGTTCGTGATGATCTCGATGGTCCAGGAGATGGGGACGCCGCAGGGTGGATGACTCGATTCGTCTCGATCGCACGCCGGAGGACAAATGGCTGACCGCTTCGATCCACTTCCCGCATTCTGCTTCAAGGTCACGCTGGATCTCCCGAGTGGGAACATCGAGCTGTTCTTCAAGAGCGTCGGCGGTTTGAAGGTCGAGACTGAGGTCGTGGACTACCGCTCGGGCGGCGTGAACGACTCGACGTTCAAGCTCCTCGGCGCGACGAAGTGGAACAACCTGGTCCTCAAGAAGGGCTTCGTCGGCAAGGACAAGAAGGAGCTGCTCGACTGGCGCATGTCGTGGCTCCACCGCACCGACGCGCTGACCCGCGCGGGCGGCACGATCATCCAGCTCGACACCAAGCTCAACGTGAAGGGCACCTGGACGTTCGTCGAGGGCTGGCCGGTCAAGTGGGAGCTGTCCGAGCTCGACGCCGCGAAGAACGAGGTCGCGATCGAGACGCTCGAGATCGCGCACCACGGCCTGACGTTCGGCTAGCCGGCGCTCGCGTCGATTCTACAGACGAGCGACGAACTGATCTGACCGAGGAGCTTCGATGGCCGTGGAGACGCAAACGCAGGGGACGACGGGGGACGGACGCGCGCTCGGTGCGGCGCTGTCGGCTCCCGCGCCGTTCACCAGCCGCGGCGCGTCGATGGCGCTCCACGCCAGCGATCGTCACGTCGATCGCTGGGCGCCGGAGTCAGGCGCGACCACGCGGTCGCGCTCGCTCGGCACGCTGTCGTTCGTCGATCGGCTGCTCGGCCCGTGGC
>JACCTK010000181.1 GCA_013812465.1 Actinomycetota bacterium | reverse complement strand
CCGCACGCGTGATAATGGCCACCCCGCCGATCGTGAGTTCCATTGCTCCTTCAATATATCGATCGTCGGCAAGCTTGCAATCAAGTTCCTCTACCGACACTAGACGACCACGCGAGCGAAGATAGGTGTCGATCCGAATCATCCTCGAGCTCATCTGGGATAGAGTTGGGTGCAGCTCACGCCAGATCCAGTCGCGTGACGTTGAACGGCGTAGAAATTGTGCGGATCTTCGGGGATCTTGAGAGCGCCAACCTGACCAAATTCCTAACGGAGATCCGCGATGACGAGGATATACAGGACGAGCCTCGTGCGAAACGGGGACGAGCCCCCACAGAACGTGCGCGCTGCGCGGGCTCAGGTGCTCGCTCGAGCGCGGTCGCTGAGCGCGCTCGCGATCGAACGAGCGGCTGAGAGCGAGCGGTTCGCCGCGTTCGAGAAGATGCTGATCGACGAGGTGTTCGCGCTCGCGCGGGCTGTGCTTGTGCTCTTCCTCGTCGCGAGTGAGGAGCGCGTGCAGCGCGCGCTGACGGATCGCGTCGTGCGTGACGGGCGTACGTTCCGCGTGGCACCCGCGCAGTCGCGGAACCTGCTGAGCTGGTTCGGTGTGGTGCGCTACCGGCGCACGTATCTCCGCGAGGTTGTCGCCGACAGCAAGAAGGCGCGCGGCTTTCATCCGCTCGACGCCGAGCTCGGTCTGCTCGCGGACCGTCTGAGCCCGAACCTGCTCTCGATCGCGGTGCGGCTCGCGACACGGGTGTCGTTCGCGGAGGCGCGGGATCTGTGCGGCTGGTTCTTGCGCGGCATTCCGTCGACCGAGGTGATCGAGGCCGCGGTGCTCGGCTACGGCCGCTACACGCAGGAGTGGTTCGAGCAGGCGCCCGCTCCCGAGGAGGACGGCGAGGTGCTCGTAGTCATGCTCGACGGCAAGGGCGTGCCGACGGCGACCGACACCGAGCTGAAGAAGCGGCGTGGCAAGCGGAAGCGCCGCAAGAAGACACCATCGCCCCGTCATCGCGGCCGTCAGTCGCGCGAGCGCCTGACGAAGAAGCCACGTCGAAAGAAGGGCGACAAGTCGAAGAACGCGAAGATGGGCACGATGCTCGTCATGTTCACGCTGAAGAAGCAGCAAAACGGCTCGCTGCTCTTGGGCCCGATCAACAAGCGGTATTACGCCTCGTTCGCGCAGAAGCGCCATGCCGTCGAGGTCGCGCGTCGCGAGGCCACCAAGCGCGGCTTCGCTCCTGGCACCGACCGCGTGATCCAGGTCGTCACCGATGGCGACAACGACCTCGCCCGCTACATCGGCGAGCTCTTCCCCACCGCGCTGCACACGATCGATGTGATGCACGTCGTCGAGAAGCTCTGGGACGCGGGCTCCTCGGTTCACCGCGAGGGCTCGTCCGCGTGCCGCGAGTGGGTCGAAGCGCAGAAGGACGCGCTCTACGACGGCAAGGCCTCCGAGATCGTCGCCGAGCTCGATCGACATCTCGCGCGGATCTCGAAGACAGGGCCGGGCAACAAGTACCGGCGCGAGAAGCTCGCGGAGATCCGCTGCTACATCGACAAGCGTCTCGCCGGAATGAACTACCGAGAGCTGCTCGCGCGTGATCTCGAGCTCGGCTCCGGGCCAGTGGAGGGCGCGATCAAAAACCTCATGTACAAGCGCATGGACCAGGGCGGCATGCGGTGGATCAAGGAGCGCGCTGAGGCATTGCTCCAGCTCCGCTGCATCGACGCGAACAGCGACTGGGAGGCCTTCGTGAAATTCGTCCACGACAAGACGCGCGCGGACGCGATCACGAACGGCAAACGCGTCCGACTCCAACAACGTCAGCCCAGCCCGCTACCTGTCGTAATCGCCCAGAAAGCGGCCTGACGCGGTGTGATCTGCACCCAGGCGAGATCTGCTCTGATAGCTACGACTGCGCCCGCGGGCTTCGATGTTTCACGGACTCGCTGTCGTCCGACTATCTCGATCCTCCGAGGACGTGTGGTTGGATGTGTGAGAGTGACTCCGAGTGCTCCTCTATGGCACCGTCGTGCAGGAGCTCTGGCTGCATCTCGCCCTGTGATCCCGAGGACCCGACCGCCTGTCCCGAAGGCACGTTGTGCACGTCGAGCGGTTGCACTTGGTGGGAGTCCCTCGCGGACTGCGAGTACGACGGCGTGCTCGACTGCCCCATGGGAATGCAGTGCGCGAGAATCGATCCCGTCGAATGCGAGCCCGTTCGTTGAAACCGACCGCCCCCCGACAATCCGCCGACATGCTGCACTCGTTCAGCGAGCCGCGGGTCGGTCTCGTCTCGAGGTGCGGTGGTCGTCTGCACCCTCGCCCGAGGCGCTGCGCCCCTCGCGATCGTTTTTCGGCCCTCGTTCGAGGCTCTCGAGCGATTCCAGGCGCCCGGGAGGCCCCTCGTAGGCTTGGGCGAGATCGCTCGCTACGCGAGCCAGCCCGCGGGTGGCGCGCTCCGCACGGCGCGCGCTTCTGCGCAGCCTCGATCGGCCTCATCGCAGCGTCGAATCGGCGCGCGCGCGCCCTGCGCCTGCCGTCGCGGCCGCGTGCGATCTCCGCGAG
>JACCTK010000176.1 GCA_013812465.1 Actinomycetota bacterium | reverse complement strand
AGATCCTCCAGTTCGCCACCGGCCCGGGGTTCTTCAAGGTGGAGCTCGACCGGGCGCTGGCGCTGGTCGACGACGCGGTGGACGTACGCGAGATCGACGACACGCGTGCCCGCGACCAGCTCGAGGCGGCGAAGGCCGAGCTCGAGAAGGTCGAGGCGGGAGAGTCTCAGACCGATCGCTGGCAACTGGAGCAGCGCATCGTCCACGCCGAGAACCAGCTCTCGGTCTCCGGCCGCACGAGCGGCTAGCAAGCTCCAAGCCTCTGGGGTTGCGCAGGCTGGCTATTGCGCTAGCCTGAGACGACCTGGACAGCTTTGAGGCAGCTTGGCGACCAGGATAAAAAACGCCTAAAGAGCCCGATGCCGCGAGCGGCTCCGGACCCTTTAGGACCGGAGGCCGATGTGACGAAAGACGTTCGCGGACAGATGGAGCAACTCCTTGCCGAGCGCATCCTCGTGCTCGACGGGGCCTGGGGCGTCCTCATTCATCGCCGCGGACTTTCGGAGGATGAGTACCGGGGCGAACGTTTCCGCGATCACCACAAGGACGTCCAGGGCGACCCCGACCTCCTGAACCTCACGCACCCGGAGATCGTCACCGAGATCCACCACGCCTACTTCGCGGCGGGCGCGGACATCGCGACGACGAACACTTTCACGGCGACCAGGATCGGGCAGGTGGACTACGACCTGCAAGACAGCGCGGCCGAGATGGGCATCGCGGGCGCGCGGCTCGCCCGGCAGGCGGCCGACGAGTGGACGAGGCGAACGCCAGAGCAGCCCCGCTTCGTCGCCGGCTCGCTCGGCCCGCTGAACGTCTCGCTCTCGCTCTCGCCACGCGTCGAGGATGCCGCCTACCGCGCGGTCACGTTCGATAAGGTGCGCGAGACGTACGAGGAGCAGGTCGCAGCTCTGAGCGACGGAGGCGTCGACGTGCTCATGGTCGAGACGATCTTCGACACGCTCAACGCCAAGGCCGCGATCATGGCGGCACGCCGCGTCGCGCCCGAGCTCCCGCTCTGGCTCTCGTTCACGGCCGTGGACAAGAGCGGCCGGAACCTGTCTGGGCAGACCGTGGAGGCGTTCTGGATCTCGGTCGAGCACGCCGAGCCCTTGATCGTCGGAGTCAACTGCTCGCTCGGCGCGACCGAGATGCGGCCGTTCCTCGAGGGACTCGCCAACGTCGCTTCGACCTACGTCTCGTGCCACCCGAACGCGGGCCTGCCGAACGCGCTCGGCCTGCACGACGAGGAGCCGGGGGATACGAGCCGCTTCTTACGCGCGTTCGCCGAAGACGGCCTCGTCAACCTCGTCGGCGGCTGCTGCGGGACGACGCCCGAGCACACTCGCGAGATCGCGAGAGCGGTCAAAGGGCTCCCGCCGCGGCGCGTGCCCGAGCCCTCGCGGTTGCCGCGCTTCTCCGGCCTCGAGCCGTTCATCGTCGGCCCCGACACCGGCTTCGTCATGGTGGGAGAGCGGACGAACGTGACGGGCTCGGCGAAGTTTCGGCGGCTCGTGGAGGCGGACGACTTCCAGGGCGGAGTCGCCGTCGCGCTCGAGCAGGTGCGCGGCGGGGCGAACCTGATCGACGTGAACATGGACGCCGACTTGCTCGACGCCGAGCAGGCGATGACGACGTTCCTCAATCTGATCGCCACCGAGCCGGAGGCCGCGCGGCTTCCGATCATGGTCGACAGTTCCCGTTTCTCCGCCCTCGAGGCCGGGCTCAAGTGCCTCCAGGGCAAGGGGATCGTCAACTCGATCTCGTTGAAGGAGGGAGAAGAGGCTTTCCTCGAGCAGGCGCGCACGATTCGGCGCTACGGCGCGGGGGTCGTGATCATGGCCTTCGACGAGCGCGGCCAGGCCGAGACCGTCGAGCGGAAGATCGAGATCCTGGGCCGTGCGTTCGACCTCATGATCGGCGAGGCCGGGTTCCAGCCCGAGGACATCGTCCTCGACCCGAACGTCCTCGCCGTCGCTACGGGGATCGAGGAGCACGCACGCTTCGCCAATTCGTTCATCGAGGCCATTCCGCTGCTCCAAGAGCGCTGTCCCGGCGCGCTCGTGTCGGGCGGCATCTCGAACCTCTCCTTCGCGTTCCGCGGGAACGATGCCGTTCGCGAGGCGATGCACGCGGCGTTTCTCTACCACGCGATCCGGGCCGGGCTCGGCATGGGCATCGTCAACGCGGGGCAGCTTGCCGTGTACGAGAACATCGAGGCCGATCTGCTCGAGCGCGTGGAGAGTGTGCTCTTCGACCGCCGCCCGGATGCGACGGAGCGCCTCGTCGACCGAGCTCGGACGGTCACCGGCGGGGCGACCGAGCGGGAGCTCGATCTCTCCTGGCGCGAGGCGTCGGTGGAGGAGCGACTCGCGCACGCGCTCGTGCACGGAGTCGTCGACTTCATCGAGGAGGACACCGAGGAGGCCAGAGCGGCGGCGGGACGTCCGCTCGACGTCATCGAGGGGCCGCTGATGGAGGGAATGAAGATCGTCGGCGATCTCTTCGGCGTTGGGAAGATGTTCTTGCCGCAGGTGGTCAAGAGCGCGCGCGCGATGAAGCGGGCGGTCGCCTATCTCGAGCCGTACATGGAGGCCGAGAAGACGAGCGCGACCAGAGCGACTCGAATCGTGCTCGCCACCGTCAAGGGCGATGTGCACGACATCGGCAAGAACATCGTCGGGGTCGTGCTCGGCTGCAACGGTTACGAGGTCATCGATCTCGGGGTGATGGTGGCCGCGGACCGAATCCTCGACACCGCTCTCGAGGAGGACTGCGACATCGTCGGCCTCTCGGGGCTGATCACGCCGTCGCTCGACGAGATGGTGCACGTCGCGAAGGAGATGGAGCGGCGTGGGATCGAGCTTCCGCTCCTGATCGGGGGAGCGACCACCTCCAAGCAGCACACGGCGGTCAGGATCGCGCCCGAGTACGGCCGCCCGACGCTGCACGTGCTCGACGCCTCGCGTGTCGTCGGTGTTGTCGGCGACCTGCTCGACGGCGAGCGACGTGTGCGCCTCGACTCGGAGAACCGCGCCGATCAGGAGCGGCTCCGCGCTCTGCACGCCGACAAGAGCCGGAAGCCGTTGCTCCCGATCGGTCAGGCTCGTGTGAACCGGACGCCGATCGACTGGCACGAGGAGGACTTGGCGGCGCCCTCGGCGCTCGGATCCCGCCTCGTCGTTGGGGACGTCGCCGTCCTGCGAGAGTACGTCGACTGGACGTTCTTCTTCCACGCCTGGGAGCTCAAGGGCCGCTTCCCGGCGATCCTGGACGACCCCGAGAAGGGCGAGGTCGCGCGAGAGCTTTTCGGGGCGGCGAGCCAGCTGCTCGACGACGTCATCAGCGACGGGTCGCTCGAAGCCCGCGGGGTCTACGGCTTCTGGCGGGCACACGCAGAGGAGGACGATCTCGTCCTGAACGGCGGCAGCCGCTTCCCGATGCTTCGGCAGCAGTCGTCACATGAGGACTCGCGACCGAATCGCTCACTCGCCGACTTCGTGGCGCCGGCGGATACGGGTCTCACCGATCATGTGGGCGCGTTCGCGGTCGCGATTCATGGCGCCGAGGAGCTGGCCGACCGCTTTGCCGGCGAGCTGGACGACTATCGGTCGATCATGATCCGCGCGCTCGCCGACCGGTTGGCCGAGGCGTTCGCGGAGTGGCTGCATGAGCAGGCGCGCCACGAGTGGTACGCGCCGAGCGAGCGGCTAGCTGGCGAGGCGCTGATCCGGGAGCGCTTTCGGGGAATCCGCCCCGCGTACGGCTACCCAGCCTGCCCCGACCATTCGGAGAAGCGCGCGCTCTTCGCGCTGCTCGACGCGGAGCGGGTCGGTATCGGGCTCACCGAGTCGTACGCCATGACTCCTCCGCCGAGCGTGAGCGGCCTCTATTTCGGCCACCCGCAGGCCCGCTACTTCTCAGTCGGGCGCATCGGGCGCGATCAGGTGGAGGACTACGCGCGCCGCAAGGGCATCGAGCTCGCGGAGGCTGAGCGCTGGCTGCGGCCGAATCTGGCGTACGAGCCTTAGCGCTCCCCGCCGCAAATACGCCCACGCTTCGCGCGGCTGCGAACACTTCGCATGCCGTCGTCCTCAGTCGGGCCAATATTCTCGAATATTGGCCCTCCCTGCGTCCTAGGCCTGCTCGGTTCTCGCCG